>NZ_JAKDUI010000016.1 GCF_030457785.1 Psychrobacter sp.
CGGAAACTCATAGATCCTCATACTTGAAATAAAGTATTCATTATAATCTATATAACAGATAATATTTCAATCTAACAAAAAAATAACAGGCCTACTAAATTGCCAAATGTCGTGAGTGATTACTCAGATTGACAAAATCTTTGACACTGAGCGTCTCAGGTCTTGCTCGTGGGTCAATGGCACAAGCATCAAAGTCTTCTTCGCTAAGTGTCGGCAACAACGTAGAATTTTTGAATATAGCTCTCAGCGTTTTACGACGATGATTGAACGTCTCGCGTACGACGATTGCAAACTGCTCTTCATCTTCTGCTACAACTGGCTTGTTGATGTGTGGAGTCAGGCGAAATACCGCACTGGTTACTTTCGGTGGCGGGTTAAAAGCGCCGCGCGGAACAGTAAGCAGATAATCGGTGTCACAGTGGTATTGCATAATGACAGATAAGCGCCCATAGGTCTTGCTACCGACTTCGGCAGTGATACGTTCGACCACTTCTTTTTGTAGCATGAAGTGCATGTCTTGTATGACATCAGCATAACCGAGCAGATGAAAGAGTATCGGTGTCGAGATGTTGTACGGCAGATTACCTACCACACGTAACTGACCACGCTCAGGGCTATACAGCTCACGATAGTCGACATGCATGGCGTTATTTTTGATGATGGTGAAGTTCGGATGACTGTTGGCACCGATTCGAATACGTAAGCTATCTGCCAAGTCACGATCAAGTTCCACCACTGTCATCGCATTCACCTCAGCCAATAGCGGCTCAGTCAACGCACCCATCCCTGGCCCAATTTCGATCAGGTTATCATCTTGACTTAAATGGATACTGTCAACGATTTGGCGGATAACGCTGCCATCGTGTAAAAAGTTTTGACCAAAGCGTTTACGGGGTTGGTGTTTCGCTGTGCGTAGACTGTTGGCAATGGTTTGAGCATCGAATGTGGTTTTGGACATAAAAAAGTCTTAATCGATAAAAAATAAATAGGCAACAAGTGCATAGCAACGGTTTGCTAGCATTATGATGATAAATTATAGCACAGCTCATAATTGGACTGTGTTTTTCGCGGGCTGAATAACAACTTTACTACGACTTATCTGCCATCTCATTTGCCATTACCAGCGCTTGGTATAAGCTAGTGGCACTAGCGCCACCGCGCCCTGCCAAGTCAAGCGCAGTGCCATGATCGACTGAGGTGCGAATGTAGGGCAACCCGAGAGTAAGATTGATGGTATCACCAAAACCATGAGACTTAAGTACCGGTAAACCCTGGTCGTGATACATGGCTATAACAGCATCACAGTTTGCCAAATGTCTTGGGGTAAACAATGTATCTGCAGGCATTGCTTCGGTTATATCGACGCCAGCGTCAATAAACTCTTGTAGCACAGGATTGATAATTTCAATTTCTTCGACACCCAAATGCCCACCTTCACCTGCATGGGGATTGAGACCACACACTAAGATTCGTGGTTGTGCTAGACCAAATTTTTCACGCATATCATTGACGACGATTTGTACCGTTTGGCGCACATTGGCTGCTGTGATGGCGGCAGGTATGTCTTTTAATGCCAGATGAGTGGTAACAAGTGCAACTTTCATCGCTTGGTTGGCAAGCATCATCACCACTTTTTCACAGTGACTTTGTTGCATAAAAAACTCAGTATGACCACTAAACATACTGCCATCAGGAAGTTTGATACCTGCATCTATCAACGCTGATTTTTGCAAAGGGCCGGTAACAATAGCAGCAACGCTTTTGTTTGCTGCCAATCTGTGTGCCACTTCTAACTGCTTGGCTACCATTGCTGAATTAGCGATATCGACTTGCCCGCAGACGACTGCGGCGGCACTCGCTATATTTAATAATAAAAAGTCACTTTCAAGGTCTGTACCTTGCGTTGACACCCGTTTGACAAAGTGGTCAGCACCAAAACCATCGGCTGTAAAATCATCATCAGCTATGTCAATAGTTTGCCAAACAGGTGTGTCAGTCAACACACCTGCTGCGACCAACTCACCTGCACGCCTCTGCATTGCTCTTGCATCAGCAGTGACTATCATCGGGCGAGAAAAATCCTGCAGTTTCCCTTCTGTTGCCAACAACAATACGATATCCATGCCTATACCAGCCGGCTCACCTGTTGTTATTAATAGTGGTGATTTTTCTTGTATCATAAATACAGCCTTACTTTAAATAAGATATTGATTTTACTATATCTATCATTATATTCATTATGATTTTTTGCCAGTATCATCTGCAGCCTATTGAGTACTATAATCTGATAATCGTAGATTTAGTTGATCGGCAAACCTAAAAAAAGCGCAAAATGTGTTAAACTTTTGCCTCCGATTGTAGCATTTGCTGAGAAGCTTAAGACTACATTTTTTTACTTCTATCATAGCAACACACCGAGTTTGTTTTGTTATTCCCTTATGAAAATAACTTAACCCGATATACCTATCTCTACTTTTTTATACCGATTTTCAACTCATTAGGCACTCATGGCAGACACTGACAAATCCGACGACTTACTCAACCAGACACCACCTCACAATATCGATATTGAAAAGGCGCTGCTGGCATCTTTGATGAGTATCGAAGAAGCTTATGACAAGATTGCAGACATCGTCACCAAAGACGATTTCTACGCAGGAAGGCATCAGTATATTTTTGATGGTATTGCACATTTAGCAGCAGTGAACGAGCCATACGACACAGTGATGGTTCACGACTGGCTAGAGGCACAAAAGCTACTCAAAAGTGCTGGTGGTGACAGCTATTTGGCAGATATTTTGAGCCAAAGTCCAGCGACGCTGTTCAACTTGACGGCTTATGCGCAGCGCGTCCGTGAGCTGTCTACTCTACGCCAGCTAATCACTACTGGTAATGACATGCTAACGCTGGCATACAACCCTAAAGACCAGACCGTCAGTGACATATTAGACAATGTTGAGAGCAAGATATTTAGTATCAACGAGCAGCATAATAAACGTGCAGAACAGCGCGGGCCTGTTGGTATCACCTCTGTTCTGACCAATGTCATCGACCAAATTCAAGAGTTAAAATCTAACCCAGATGGCATGATAGGTTTGCAAACACCATTTGTTGAGCTGAATAACAAAACACAAGGTTTGCAAGCGGGGGACTTAATCATCGTCGCAGCCCGTCCTTCTATGGGTAAAACCACTTTTGCCATGAACTTGGCGGAAGGCGTCTTGTTTAATGAAAACTTACCAGTGGTGGTGTTTTCGATGGAGATGCCTGCTGAGTCTATCGTCATGCGTTTGTTATCATCATGGGGTGCGATTAATCAAACACACTTGCGCTCAGGACAGATGAACGAAGATGAATGGGGCAAAATGATGAATGCCATTCAACACTTACAAGACAAGCACCTGTATATCGATGACAGTACTGCCTTGCCCCCTTCTGAGATGCGTTCACGCTGCCGTCGAATAGCCAAAAACCATGATGGCAAGCTTGGCGCTATCGTCGTCGATTATCTGCAATTGATGAAAGTACCGAGCCTTGATGGCAACCGTGTTGGTGAGATTTCTGAAATTTCACGCAGTTTGAAGGCATTGGCACGCGAACTTGAATGTCCTGTTATCGCCTTGTCACAGCTTAACCGCAGTTTGGAAAACCGTCCCAACAAGCGCCCCATCATGTCAGATTTGCGTGAATCTGGAGCAATTGAGCAGGATGCCGATTTGATTATGTTCATTTATCGCGACGAGGTTTATAATGAAAACTCAGACCTCAAAGGGGTGGCTGAAATCATCATTGGTAAGCAACGTAATGGACCCATTGGTACCGTTCGTTTAGGCTTTGAAGGTCAGTTCACACGCTTTATTAATCTAACGCCTGAGTACTATCAAAATGTCAGTTTTGAGAATGATGAATAGTTGCCTTATTAGTGACTGTCAATTGAATCGAAGAGACTTCTTAGGGCGTGTCCTCATTTTAAAAATGGTAATAAAAATGAGATAAATGGCAGTCAAACAAGGAAAATAGCGCAGATAGCATTATACAGTATCGAGATATTAGTCAGCTATTTGACGCCGTTTGGCAACATTTAGCCATTTTTAACCCATTTAGAGAAATATCGATTGAATTGAGAACACATCCTAGTCTCACATTTATAATAAAACAACCCATTATCCACGATAGCCAATGCTGTATTCTCTTTATGGATACAATGTTGGCTTCATTATTTCATACCCTTAAAAAATAACCTTGCTAATAAAGAAGCCTATTATGCGTACAATTACCATAAAACCAAAAGCGCTCACTCACAACCTCAATCAAGTAAAAAAAATGGCACCGACATCTAAAGTCCTCGCCATGGTCAAGTCTAATGCCTATGGGCACGGCATAGCGGCAGTACTGCCTGCACTACAGCAAGCCGACGGTATCGGCGTGGCTACGTTGACAGAAGCCTTAGAGGCTCGCCAATTAGGCTGGGATAAAACCATCGGTGTCGTTGAAGGCGTCTTTACTGTTGGCGAATGGCAGGCGGCGATTAAACAAGATATCAGCTGCGTGATTCATCACGCGCCGCAGTTGCAGTGGGCATTGGATGACATCCCTCCAGCGCAAAGTGCTACTCGTATTGTGTGGCTCAAGTACAATACTGGTATGAACCGTTTGGGCTTCGATGCCGACGGTGTCATCAAAGCAGCTGAACGTCTACACGCTGCAGGCTACCAACTCGTTTTGACCACCCACTTTGCTAATGCCGATGACAAAGAAAACTCCCTAAATGCCTTACAAATTCAGCGATTTTCTGAGTTATTAACGACCCTACAAACAACAATCGATGCCGATATCAAAGGCTCTTTATGCAACTCAGCCGGTATTGTCAATTTTTCTGATCATCATTATGACTGGGTGCGCCCTGGTATTATTTTATACGGCAGCGCTCCAGTTATTGACAAAAGCGCTGATGAGCTAAACTTGCAACCCGCCATGGAGTTTAGCGCTCAAGTGATTGCTCTGCAGACCGTCAGTGCCAATACCGCTATCGGCTATGGTAGTCTCTGGTCAGCACCGCAAGATACCAAAACCGCTTTGGTCAGTATCGGCTACGGAGATGGCTACCCACGCGTCATCAACAGCGATGCTTATGTGACTGTCATCAACGAGACAAATCAGCAAAGCTACCGCTGTACCGTGCTGGGCCGCGTAGCAATGGACATGATCGTCATTGATGTCAGTGACATGCCAGAAGACACAGCCTTAAACAGCAAAGTCATACTCTGGGGTGATGTGCCGCATGTCGATGAAATTGCTGTCTGCGCTGACACCATCAGCTATGAGCTTTTGTGCCGTTTGAGCATACGTCCAAACCGTGTACAAACACAGTAAGCACTGATTATCAGCGATCATCACCATACCCAATAGAACCATGAACTTATCGCTTGTTTTAGTGACTCGGTAATCAGACTAAATTTGGCGTTTACATTGAAAGTAATTACGCTATACTAAAAGTTTGTTGTCATCCCAGCATAAGCACCAAGCATGCTGTTATTGACTGATAACGTTTCACTGACTGCGATCCACTGCTAGGACTATTATGAGTTTGCGCCATTTTTTGACTTTATCTGATTTATCTAAACAAGAGCTAGAAACTCTTATCAAACGCGCAAGCGAATTACGTAAGATGCAACATGCCGGCGAAGTGTACCAGCCTTTTGTTGGTCGTACTTTAGGGATGATTTTTGAGAAATCCTCAACTCGTACTCGTATCTCGTTTGAAACTGGAATGGGTCAGTTTGGCGGTAGTGCTATCTTTTTGTCACCCAACGATACACAGCTTGGACGCGGTGAACCTGTAGAAGATTCTGCACGTGTCATCTCTAGCATGGTCGATATCATCATGATTCGCACCTTTGGTCATGACAAAGTCGAAACTTTTGCTGAATACTCTAGCGTACCCATCATCAATGCCTTAACCGATGACTATCATCCTTGCCAATTGTTGGCCGACATGCAAACTTATTATGAGCATCGTGGCAGCATCGAAAACAAAACGGTCACTTGGGTCGGTGATGGCAATAATATGTGCTCATCTTTTATGCAGGCAGCCAATCAATTTGGCTTTGAGCTACGCGTGGCAGCCCCTTATGGTTTTGAGCCCGACCCAAAACTGATGGAGCGTTTCTCACACTGCGTAAGCCTCGTTGAAGACGTACAAGATGCCGCTAAAGACGCGCACCTAATCGTCACCGACGTGTGGGCAAGTATGGGACAAGAGTCCGAACAAAACACCCGTGCTCGTCGTTTTGCGCCTTATCAAGTAACACCGTCATTGCTAGACAAAGCAGATCCTGAGGTGGTATTTATGCACTGCCTGCCAGCGCATCGCGGTGAAGAAATATCCCATGATATGCTTGACGACCCACGTTCAGTAGTATGGGATGAAGCGGAGAATCGATTGCATGCCCAAAAAGCATTGATGGAGTTTTTGCTCAAAGACAAAATCAAAATTTGATTTTCCCAACCCTTGAAAGCGTGATTTTATAGCATTTATCAATGAAAACTGCTTGATAAAAACCGCTCGATGAAAAGTTGCTCGATAAAAAAGGCAGACCACTATTATTGTGATCTGCCTTTTTATTTGTACTAACTACACTTTTCTCATCAAAAGCCGAATTCTGATACCACTGAACGTACTTTTGACTTTGCTTGACGTTGTCGCCTCTAACGATTAATCGTTGTCACACCATCACTACCCGCCTTTAGCAAGACATCAGCTTGATTGGCAGCAAAGATACCATTACAGACAACACCCACGATATTGTTTAGCGCTTGCTCAAGCGCGATCGGCTGACTGACATCTAAATCATAAGTGTCTAAGATGACATTGCCATAATCAGTGACGAAACCTTCACGGTATACAGGCTCGCCACCCAGTTCAGCCAGCTGCCGTGCGACATAAGAACGTGCTTGCGGTAATACTTCGATTGGCACTGGAAACTCACGTCCAAGCACCTCAACACTTTTGCTCTCATCAACCATGCATATAAATTGGTTGGAAGCTGCAGCAACGATTTTTTCACGGGTCAGCGCACCGCCACCACCTTTTATCAGTTGTAGATGCTTATTTACTTCATCAGCACCATCAATATAAATATCTAACGTACCGGCAAAGTTTAAATCAACAATGTCAATACCAAGCGCACAAAGCTTGTCTTCAGTGACCTGTGAGCTAGCAACCGCACCAGCAAGCTTCACGGTTGGCAATAACTCAATCAAACAATTGACGGTACTGCCGGTGCCTACGCCAAGTATCATGCCATCTTCGACATACTCTAGAGCAGCTTTGGCTGCGGCTTGCTTTTGTGCTTGCTGATCACTCATCATAAATCCTTGGTAAAATAAACGTATCATTATAAAAGAAGTAAAATGCACCGCTATTATACCGATGACTTTAATTTATGTCTTTAATTTATGTCCCCACCGACGATCAGCAGATACTATAGCTGTGATAAATAAGGCAACCACCACACTAGCGCCAGCAAAGTCGCTAGCAGCACAGGCGGCGTAATAATCAGACCTATTTTCATATACTGTCCCCAGCTGATTTTGTAATCTTTTTCGGCCAACACATGCAGCCATAACAAAGTCGCCAGACTACCAATAGGTGTGAATTTCGGCCCTAAGTCGTTACCAATCACATTGGCATAAATCATCAGCTCACGAGTAGTGGCAGGTACTTGTGCACTATCAATAGCAAGCGCTCCTACCAACGTAGATGGCATATTATTCATAATAGAAGCCACAATAGCTGAGAGGAACCCCGTGCCTAGTGTCGCGATGACAACGCCTTGCTGACCCAACCAGTTTAGAACTTGAGCACCATAATCAGTCAATCCTGCATTGCCCAGACCATATACCACTAGATACATGCCCACTGAGAATAGTACGATTTGCCACGGTGCATTACGCACGACATCCGAGACAGAGACGACAGCATCACGACCACCTTGCCACCAACGTCCCGCAATTGCCATCAACAACAATGCAGCAGCGCCTGTAACGAGAGAGATTGGAATGCCTAGGGACTCAGTCGTAAAATAAGCAATGAGCAGCAGTGTCAACAGAGGAAAAGCAGCTTTGAAGACAAGCGGATCTTCGATAGCAGTCGCTGGCGCACTCAGATTATCAATAGGATACTGTTTTGGAATTTGCTTGGCGTATACCAGCAATAGCACGACCAGTGTCGCAAGGACAGATACAATATTCACCGGCACCATCACTGCTGCATAACGGCCAAAACCAATATCAAAATAATTGGCACTGACAATATTGACCAGATTAGAAGTAACCAATGGCAAGCTTGCAGTATCAGCAATAAAACCAGTTGCGATAATAAAAGCCAACGCAGACGGTGGCGAAAACTTCAACCGTAATAAGATAGCAATGACAATCGGCGTCAAGAGCAACGCTGCCCCATCATTGGCAAAAAAAGCGGAAATAAACGCCCCTAAAATCACAATCATGGGGAACAATAAACGCCCTTGGCCATTACCAAGTCTAGCGACGTGCAGAGCCGCCCAACCAAAAAAACCCGCCTTGTCCAAGATCAGCGAAATAATAATCAGACCGACAAAGGTAAAGGTCGCATCCCAGACGATGTCCCACACAATACCGACATCGGAAAAATGTACCACGCCGAAAGCCAAAGCAACCAAGGCACCGCCTATCGCGCTCCACCCAATGCCTAATCCTTTAGGCTGCCATATCACCAAAATCAACGTCACAATAAAGATAGCTAATGCAAGCATGGGGCAACCTCATTTGAACTGGTTTTATTAGACCAACAGTCTATGAACGTTTAAAGGGATTTTTGATTGACACGTTTTGATAACTCTTCCGCACTTTCCACTCGTTCAGAATAGCGATCAGTCAGGTATGCTGACCGTCCACGTGTGAGCCAAGTAAACTTGACTAATTCCTCACAGACATCAACGAGGCGCAAGTACAGCGGAGATTTATCCATACGGTCATCATCGTTAAATTCCAGAAAGGCTTTTGGAATAGAAGATTGGTTCGGAATGGTAATCATCCGCATCCAGCGACCAAGAATACGCAGTTGATTGACGGTATTAAAGCTTTGACTGCCACCACTGACTTGCATCACTGCTAAGGTTTTACCCTGTGTAGGGCGTACGCCACCTAACGATAGTGGAATCCAGTCAATCTGAGCTTTCATAATGCTAGTCATACTGCCATGTCGTTCTGGGCTCACCCACAACATACCTTCTGACCACTGTGCCAAATCTCGTAACTCTTGTACTTTGGGATGGTCGGCATCGACAGAATCAGGCAATGGCAGGCCAGTTGGATCAAATGTCCGCACTTCACAGCCATACCAACGCAGCAGACGACTCGCTTCCTCACTTGCCAGTCGAGAAAATGAGCGCTGACGCAATGATCCATATAGCACCAGTATTTTAGGCGGATGGCGAGGATCGTTTTCAGCAATTAAAGACTCAATGTCAATTGGTTGGATTTCACTGTCGACAATATTAGGCATGTCACCTAAACCACCCTCTTGATTTAGCTCATTTAAGCGGTCTGTACTGAGTTCTTGTTTGTTATTGGTCATGGTGAATCACTTCTCCATCTTCTTTAGTAAAACTGCTCACTGGATTGTCTAGTAAGTCAAACACTCGCTCAGACGGACGGCATAACGCTGCGCCTTTCCTCGTGAGCACGATCGGACGGTTGATTAAAATAGGATGAGCCATCATGGCATCGATGATTTGATCGTCAGATAGATCAGGATTGTCTAATCTTAACTCATGGCTGATCGGCTCTTTACTGCGTAATAGTTCTCTTGGAGTGATACTCATTTTTGCCAACAGCTCAATTAGGTAATCACGGGTTGGCGGGTTTTTTAGATACTCCACCACTTCTGGTTCCTCACCTGAGGCTTTCATGATGGCTAATGTATTGCGAGAAGTACCGCATTTTGGATTGTGGAAAATGAATGATGTCATGGCAATTTCACCTTTTTTTATAAGTATTCTGATTCGTAAAGATGTTCATTAGATGAAATATGGTCATTGGATTAGGTCATGTTTTCATTTTAAAAATGGTCATACTATCTAGAACGGCTCACCGACGACAATAAAATAGAAGACTGCATCAGGCACGGCCTCGTTGTGGTTATGAGGAACTGTCTGCTTCAGGTTTGACGCTTTCACATCCAACCAAACTGTCCATAAGTGCGGCACACAATTCTGGATGACCTCCGCAGCAGTCTTGCAATAAAAACTGAACGACTATCTCCATGTGTGACAGCGAAGCACGATAAATAATCTGTCGGCTTTGGCGCTGAGAAACCACCCAGCCAGCTCGTGACAACACCGATAAATGCGTTGACATGGTATTATGTGGCACAGACAATTGACGAGCAATTTCGCCCGCTGGCAAGCCTTCAGGCTCTTGACTGACAAGCAACCTAAAGGCTTTTAAACGAGTCTCTTGAGAAAGCGCAGCAAAGCTGGCAACAGCACTTGTTATTTCCATATGTCCAATAATACAGACATATGGAAATAATTCAATGTGTTTTCTCGAAATATTCTTAAGAATCGCCGCTACACTTTATTATTCTCTTCTAACCTATTAAATCACTGCAAAAACAACAATAGGGTCTTGCAAGATAATCAAAATCAGAATAGGCTAATCTATTCAATTTTTTTATTCATTTACACTCTGTATTAGAGGTCATTATGTTGTCAAACTGGGTACGAGCCATATTACAAGCCACCATCTATGACGTTGCTATTCAAACACCGCTTGAAACGGCGCCCAAGCTGACCCAACGTTTTACCAATGACATTCGCTTTAAACGCGAAGATTTGCAGCCAGTCAAATCTTTTAAGTTACGCGGTGCTTACAACCGTATTAGCCAATTAAGCGATGAGCAAAAATCGCATGGTGTTATTTGTGCGTCAGCAGGCAATCATGCACAAGGGGTTGCCTATTCTGCTCGTATGCTTAAGCTTAATAATGTCATCGTGATGCCAACCACCACACCTGATATCAAAGTAGATGCTGTACGAGCGCTTGGCGGCAATGTGGATTTGCACGGTGATAGTTTTGACGAAGCCAACCGTTATGCCATCAACCGCGCTGAAACCGAAGGCTTAACATTCATTCCACCTTATGATGATGAACTGGTCGTTGCCGGTCAAGGCACCATCGGCATGGAGTTAACTCAGCAGTGGCGCAACATGGATTATGTATTCGTCGCAGTTGGCGGTGGTGGTTTGATCTCTGGAGTCGCTGCGTTCTTAGGTGAAGTTGCCCCACATGTCAAAGTCATTGCGGTAGAAGCCGAACAATCTGCCTGTTTAAAAGCAGCACTTGCTGCAGGTGAGCGCGTCAAACTTGAACAAGTTGGATTGTTCGTTGACGGCGTGGCAGTTGCTCAAATTGGCGAGCTGCCTTTTGATGTCGTCCGTATGCAAAAAAGTGACAAATCAGGACCTATTGTCGAACCTGAAGTTGTTACCTGTACCAATGATGAAGTCTGTGCCGCTGTCAAAGACATCTTTGAAGAAAACCGTAGCATCGTTGAGCCTGCAGGTGCGCTGTCTGTCGCTGGCATGAAAAAGTATATTGAAGCCAATAAAATTCAAAATAAAAACTGTGTGGGCATCGTGTGTGGTGCCAACATGAATTTTGATCGTCTTCGCTATATCGCTGAGCGCACTGAAATCGGAGAGAAAAAAGAAGCCATCTTTGGCGTGACCATACCCGAACAAACCGGTGCTTTCTTAGACTTTTGTCGCAGCCTGCAAGGGCGTAATATTACCGAGTTTAACTATCGTGCCGACAGCAGAAAATCACCAGAATCCATGGAGCCTGCTTCTATATTCGTCGGTATCGCCTTAAGAGATGGTGAGTCTGAGCGTCAAACCATTAGTAACCAATTAGTAGCTGATGGCTATACAGCGCATGACTTGACCGATGATGATATCGCCAAATCCCATATCCGCTATTTAATCGGTGGTCACGCTCATGTCGAAAACGAGCAACTATTAAGTGTGGTCTTCCCAGAGCGTCCAGGTGCCCTGCTCACCTTCTTAGAAAAGCTCGGCAATGACTTCAATATCACGCTGTTTCATTACCGCAATCACGGTGCTGCAGAAGGTCGTGTTTTGGTTGGTCTGCAAGCTTCTGAAGGCAACTCACGTCAACTGCAAGACGCTTTGCTTGATATTGGCTATGACTGTACCATGATAAACGACAATGCTGGCTATCAGTTGTTTTTAAGATAACTGGCCTAGAATTAGACACTCATTTATCAGGGCGTATTCTCGTCAATAAGAATCTGCCCCTGATAATGAAGCTTAGAGCGTCTCCTTAATATAAACATCAGCCCTTAAATGAAGATACGCCCTAATTTCAATTATAAATAGGTATACGACAGTGCTTAATAAAATTATGATATTCATCGTGTTGTTGGTTTTAGCACTTGTCAGCTATTCTATTCTTTAGCCAATTGTCACAAAAATTTCACCCCTATTTGTGCCATGCCGTTCTTTTGCAAAACAAACCCCTATTCACTCGATTACTTTATTGATATCTAAGAGGTTTTGATGGGTAAACATAACAAAAACCACAACCAACCAAACCACAGCAAACCAGATACGGTACGCATGCGTCTCGATAAGTGGCTATGGGCAGCACGGTTTTATCGCACTCGCACCCTCGCAAAAGAAGCCATTGAAAGTGGACGAGTGCACTACGCAGGCAGCCGCGTAAAAACCAGTAAAGAAATCTCGGTTGGTGATGAGTTGAGTATTCGACAAGGGTCAGCCACTGCCATGACCGAAAAAACCGTCATCGTTGAAGGCTTAATTGCACAGCGTGGTAACGCAACAGCGGCTCAAGTGCTGTACTCAGAGACAGAAGAAAGCCAAAAACGACGTGCCTATCATACTGAGCAACGAAAACTTGCCAATCTTGCCCGACCGGATTACAAACCAAACAAAAAAGAACGCCGTGATTTACAGCGGTTTAAAAACAAACAGAACTAATGCTAATTTGTCTTCTTATATTCAGTTTTTAGAGTGCAAGTGCACGCCGTAATCCGCAATCTGAATCTACACCTATATCCAGCTTCTGCCCTTGCCATTTAGGGCATTAAGCGTTAGGCTAAGAACTATTTTATTGAACGGTCTAATCAATAACATGCTTATAAACCGCATCACACATGCTGGTTTTACGGGCATGTTTTTTTATTATAGAAGAAGGTCATAGTATGCTGAAGAAAGCTTGTACTCCATCATCTGTGTTATTGGTTTGTTTAGGAAATATTTGCCGGTCACCCACCGCCGAAGAGGTCTTTCGTCAGCAAGCAGCGATTGCTGGGTTGTCTATCAAAATAGATTCAGCAGGCACAGGCGATTGGCATATTGGTCATGCACCAGATGAACGTGCTCAGCGTCATGCAAAATCACATGGCTATAATATTAATAAGCTCAAAGCCCGCCAAGTGAGTGCTGATGACTTTCATAAGTTCGATTTAATCTTAGCAATGGATACACAAAACTTAGCCGACCTAAAAGCCATTAAAGACAACTTAGCAGACACAGATACTAGTCTAGCGCAGTTGGCTTTGTTCAGTGAAGAAGACCCTACTTACGGTGGCGATGACGTACCAGATCCTTATCAAGGAGACAGTAATGACTTTGAAGAAGTCATTGAACGTATCGAATCGAGTGCCAAGTCTTGGATTGAGAGTTGGAAAGCTAACTAACAATAAAACCTATATTTTCGCGACTTTTATATCATGCATCCTTTATAATAATCTCGCGTAAATCGTTATTTATTTGCCACATAGGCTATGTTATGAACTCATCGTCACGCCTCAACTCTGGTGTTCAATCTAATAGCACAACCGGATTACCGGCAGGTATATTACAACAATATGCCGTTGATTTATCTCATGCGACTACCATGGCATTAGCCTGTACCGCTGACAGTGTTGTGACCATCGAAAATGAAGTTCAGCTCGACGCTTTTATAGACAGTTACAACACAAATGGTGAGAAAAAACCAATCTTCGTCCTATCTGGCGGTAGTAACCTACTATTGCCAGAACAACTCAATACGATTGTCTTACAACCACAAATGCGTGGCATTGAAATCACTGCCGAGACAGGAAGTCATATTGAAATTGAGGTCATGGCTGGCGAAAACTGGCATGAGTTGGTTACCTACACGGTCAACCAAGGGTGGTATGGTCTAGAAAACTTAGCCTTGATTCCAGGTTTAACTGGCGCTGCACCTGTACAAAACATTGGTGCCTATGGCGTCCAGCTTGAAGACTATCTGCAGTACGTTCGAGCCTATCATCTACCCACTCAGACTTGGCACACCTTATCAGCAGCTGACTGTGAGTTCGGCTATCGTGATAGTATCTTTAAACGTACCCCCAATACATGGTTGATTACCCGTGTGGGGTTGCGTCTACATACCGATACAAACAAAATTTTAGCGAGCTATGGTGATGTGCAAACCGTAGCACAACGCTATGCAAAGCAGCACAACCGTCATCAAGCAACACCTGCCGATGTCATGCAAGCAATTATCGATATCCGTAGACAAAAACTGCCCGACCCAAAGCAGCTCGCAAATTCCGGTAGTTTTTTCCAAAATCCCATCATTTCTCAAGAACAATTTGCCAGCTTACAAATCACTTACCCCGCCATTGTCGGTTATCCAATGCCGGATGCAATGGTAAAGGTAGCGGCTGGTTGGCTGATCGAACAAGCAGGACTAAAAGGCAGCGGTATTGCACCTATACTAACGCACCAGTTGCAAGCACTGGTATTGACCAACCATATGCCCTACCAAGCAACCCAAAAAGACGTAGCCGCTGCGCAATACCATATTGCTAAGCTCGTCTATGATAAATTTGCCATACGTTTATCGCGTGAGCCCGTTTGGATAAACGCCGATGGCTCTATTGGATATGAAGAGCATGAGATATAAGCAATCATGGTCTACACGCTTATGGCGGCACTATCTGCGCTTCGCCGAGCGTACCATAAAGCTCATTCGCATTATTAATACCACCTTTTTATTAGGCACCACAGCCATTATTTTGGTAATTATTAGTTTATTCACTCCACTTTTTTCTCAAGCCATTGTTTATCTGTTTGGTTTGTTGCCGCTTCCTAACATCCCATCAGTGTCTATAGGCTCACCGCCTACCGCTTATGTCGTATTAGGTGGCGGGCTGACCAATGACCATAACAATCAAATCATTCTCAATAACTATAGCCTCAATCGTGCTCGTACTGCGGCAGGCGCATACCACGATTTTCCCTTACCGATTGTTTTGAGTGGTGCTGAAGCACCTTGGCTTAGTCAATGGCTTATTGATCATGGAATTGATGCATTAATCAGCGAAAATGCCAGCATGAACACCTGCGAGAATGCCCGCTTTACCGCCAAACGCATTTCATTGAATCACGTATATTTGGTTACTGACCAGTATCACATGGCACGTGCTCGTCGGCAATTTGCGCTAAATGGCATCAATAGCACGCCACTTAGCGCGCCTCTACCAGTTAAGCGTGACTGGGCCAAGCCTGCTCACAACTTAACGCATTCACGCCGTGCGGTTTACGAAGTTGCCGCTTATTTGCGCGATGTCATACGCCCGCAGTCGAACTGCCGCCAAGCTGATGAAGTCAGCTCTGAGCAACTATTGACGCCTAGAGGCGATGCGACCAACTCAACCAGATCAGACGATGAATAAAAGCTTGTATGGCTCTATCCATTGTTATGTTTGGCACAAGCCATTTGGTACTCTAGAATGATTTTTCACAAAGCTCAAGCTACTTTCACGCCGTCTAGATGACCATCAAACCAATTGAAGACATACCCTAAAAACCAATAAAGAGGTTTACCGTGCTCAGTATATTTTTATTAATTCCTCTCAGTCTTATGCTGTTTGTCGTTGCAATTTGGGCAATACGCTATGCCGTCAAGTCCAACCAATTTGAAGATTTAGACAACGCCTCGCAGCGTATCATTTTAGATGATCGTCAGGAACGTCGGCAAACCATACAGGCTCATGAACATAAATCACCAACTCCAGAAGACAATGATACTGAATCTAGTGCTGTGTCCGATACTGAAAAGAATTAAATTAAGCAGGATAAATTGAATAAGATAAGTTGAGTAAAACCTTTAGCCTACATTTGCTGTTTTGAGGATCGTTAGCTCAGTTAGGGAAATAACATAACCTGACGGTAATTTTAAAGTCATGTCAACGACACATGAAAAAACCCCACGAATTGTCTGCAACTGATGGAGTTTAATTCAACGTTAAAAAACTATTAGGTTAATAGTTAATACTCACTGCTAGCAAGCGGCTCACGCCTTTACTTTTGCCACTGTTCAAGCGTAAATTTGGTATCTAAATGCTTCTCTAGCGCGGGTACGTTAAAAGCATCGTCTTCGCTAACGAAGCTAATACTAATGCCTGTCTGACCAGCACGACCGGTACGACCAATACGATGTACATAATCATCGGGTTGATCAGGCAGGGTGTAGTTAACGACATGACTGACATCATCGACATGAATACCACGTCCAGCCACATCTGTTGCCACTAGCACAGAGGCATGATTGTCTTTAAAACGCTGTAAGTACTTTTCACGCTTTTGCTGAACGACATCTCCTGACAACATAACGACTTTATGCGACTGACGTAGCTTGTGATATAGCCGCTTGACTTGGTCTTTGCGGTTGGCAAACACAATCACTTTTTCCACCTCAGCATCACTGATAATACCTTGCAAAGCTTCGAGCTTTTGATCTTCAGTCAATAAATAGAAATGTTGATCGACCAGCTCACTGGTCTTATGCTCAGGCTCGATTTCAACGAACTGTGGCTCATACAGCCATCGGTAAGCCAGATTCATGACGTCTTGGTTAAAGGTCGCAGAGAATAATAAGCTTTGACGATCGGTATTGGCAGGCATACGACCAACCAATCGTTTGATATCTGGGATAAACCCCATATCCAACATGCGATCCGCTTCATCCAACACCAATACCTCTACACGATCCAGATAAACCATGCCCTTATTGGCAAGGTCAATCAAACGCCCTGGCGTCGCAACCATAATATCAACGTATTGGCGCTCAAGCTCATGTTGCTGAGTTTCATAATTGGTGCCACCCATGATACAAACACTATGCAACGAGGTGTATTTAGTTAAAGCAACGCAGTCATCAAATATTTGCTGCGCAAGCTCGCGTGTAGGTGCCATAATCACGGCGCGCGGCTCCCCCAAATAGCGTTCTTCGTCATTCTCAAAAGGACGCTTTAGCAAAGCTTCCATAATAGTCAGTAAAAATGTTGCGGTCTTACCCGTACCTGTTTGTGCCTGACCGATCGCGTCTTGGTTTGCCAGAGTATGCGGTAATATCTGTGCTTGAATAGGAGTTAGTTCCGTAAAACCCAAATCCTTTACGGCTTTTAGGGTGGTATCTAAAAGTGGTAAGTCAGTAAATGTCTTAAAATTACTCAAAAAAAATCCTTTTAAATAGATTGCTGGTTTAATATCGGTTATAAATGGGCTGATGTCATAATCAGCAATGACAACGCTGATGCGCTAAACACTATAGTCGATTCAATATAAAAGTAGTACAAGGCAACTGAGTGTAGATGTGTTGGGTTTACCTGTATACACAAAAAAGCCAAGCCCAATGTGTATTTATACCAAATACGCAGAGTGCGTATCAACATGGTAAACTAACACGGGCTTGACTTGGTAGTATATCAGTTGTTTGTACAGACATTATAGCGAAACCGCTCTAATGAAAGGATATATTACGCTTCTAGTTTCGTAACTTCTTCAGCTTGAAGGCCTTTCTCACCCTCTACCACACTGAACTCGACCTTTTCACCGTCTGCTAAAGAGCGATATCCATCGCCTTGAATCGCACGGAAATGAACAAAAATATCTTCTCCGCTATCACGTTGAATAAAACCAAAGCCTTTTGCGTCATTAAACCACTTAACAGTACCTTGCTCACGAGCTGACATAATATTACTTCCTAAAAAAAGTCCGCTTAGCCCCAACTTCCTTTGCGATGTAACGTATAAACGGGGCCTAAGATTACGAAATCAAAAATTAAAAATTAAAAGTCTTGCATCAGTCGCTATCACCCAGTAATCATTTTTATAATAGACAGTCATAACGAAAAAACTGGCACCATCTTTTACATTGATTCACTTTAACGATAGCAACAATCTCGCAATAATTATTGCTTAATGAATATCTTAGCATGGGTTTTTAGCAACATAAAGCCTTTTTAACATGCTTTTTGGGGTTAATGTGAGTTTTTTTAGACATTTTTTTATAATCACGACGCTAAACTGCTATCATTGACAGATTTGACAATTTTAGAGAGCTTTATGACAACCTCTACTCAGGCCGCATCAGAAGTCCACGACTCTAACCCTTGTTCCACACCAGCTTTATCACGTAAGTTATTACTGGTGAATGGGGTCAATTTAAATCTGCTAGGTAAGCGAGAGCCTGAAATATATGGCTATACAACACTTGCAGATATTGAGCGACAATTGACCGATCGCGCTGCAAAATACGGTATTGAATTGATATGCATACAATCAAATCACGAAGGCAAGCTGGTTGATGACATTCAACACCATGGATTACTAACAGAGATATCCGATCAGGTGGATGCCATTATCATTAATCCTGCTGCATTCACTCACACGTCAGTCGCTATCCGCGATGCAATATTGGCAACGCAGAAACCTTTTATTGAAGTACATTTATCCAATGTCCACTCTCGTGAACCTTTTCGCCATCACTCTTATTTTAGTGATATTGCCGTTGCCGTAATAGCTGGCTTGGGAGCAAGAGGTTACCAAACTGCCTTGGATTATTGGCTCGAGAACACTTACTCCGTTAACTTGAATGACGAATAATAAATCCTGCTGGCACAAAATCTAGTTGCTCTTATTTCACTCTACTTTTCACTATTTTTTGCACACGAATCACACAACAATCAC
>NZ_JAKDUI010000227.1 GCF_030457785.1 Psychrobacter sp.
TTTACACGATTACTAATATAAGTATCGCCATCACTATCACCACAGCGAACAATACCATATAACGTTTGCTACTATGTTGTTCTTGTTTCTGCGTTGCGATGAGTGCTTGTGCTTGCTGCCATTGCATCACTACATTCGCTGCTTCTGGATGACCGTTTTCTGCTGCTTTGTCCAACCAATACTTTCCACTCGCGACATCCTGCGGCACACCTATTCCTTGATAGTACATCTTGCTCAGTAGACGCTGTCCACGACTGTCATTGCTATTGGCCGCTTGTTTGATCCACTTTAGCCCTGACTCAGCACCCCTACTGTCATCGAGCGATATACCTTCGCCAAGTAGCTCATACATTGCCAATCGCAGCATGGCAGCAGTATTGCCCAGATTAGACGACTCTTGAAGCGCTTGCAACGCTTGTTCTTTTGCCGCCAAGTGACGCTCTGAAAATGTAATTTGCGCACGTGGCTTGTCTTTTTTGGCGATGTGTTTTTCAAACTGATCTAAAACTTTACTCGCTTTTTGATATTCGATATTACCCGCAGTTTGTACGACTTCTATGTCATCGAGCTCTATGAGTAGTTGCCTGAATATCTTTGGCGTTGGTGAAGTATCAGAAGACATCGTGGCTGATTTAACTGATGACAAACTCGGCGACCTGCCATGCTCTAGCGAAGATGTTTCGTCGGACTCTTCAGGCTTGGTCAATCTGTCTTGCTCAGAGAGCTTTTTACTTACGGACTCATCATCAACCACCATCGCTTCTGAATACTCATCAGCGACTACCACTGGGCTCATGCTTGCATGTTCTTTATCTTGTGCATGTTTATCATTATTGACATTAACATTGACACTGTTACTGTTACTGTTACTGTTACTGTTTAAATTGACATTTGTACCAGTGAATTGCTTAGTGCTCTGAGAGACATCAGTCGCTGCGGTAGCACCAGTAGTATTTGGTAATCTGGCGCATACAGCCTGATACAGACCACTTGCTACCTCACCACCTTGCACCGCTTCAAACTGTCGATCGATATGACCAAACAAGCGCAACCCTATCGGTTCTAAAGCAAAGAAAAGTGACGTTAACCCAACTCCAAGTTCCTCACTGCCATCGTCATAATCCACTGCCATGTGCTGATAAAAGTCATCGCTGATTAGCAACAAATGAGGATAACGCTTACTCAACTCAAACCGCCCATACCAACGTGGCGTGTGTTGCCACTGCTGCGTCAATACACGTCCTGCATAAAATGCCGAAAACACCATTAAATTACGATATTGCTCATCTGCCAACAACACCGTCTCATCCCATTTGTCTTCCTTAATGAGATCACGGCGTATTCGAGACAGCAGTATATCCACACGTTGCAAACTTGCCAGCGACTCATCCAACGTACAAGCACGCAACTCACTCTCGTAGGCAATGCCACCTGCAATAGGTCGATCAGCCAAAAAGTCTTGCCAATAGCCTGCTGCGATATAGTCAACTGGTGTTAAGGGCGATACAGACATAAACAAACGTGTCCTTTATATAGATAAACATAGATAAACGAAGTATGGAGTCATTTAATAGTAGATCAGATGTGTAAAAATTCACCCCAGTCTCGCTGTGTCTTTTTTATATTAAACTGACTATATCGAGCGTTACAATAGAGGGCTAAACAAGCGTACCACATTATCAAACAGTCTCTCACTCCCTCGACGCTTCTGCCATTCTTCGAGGCTCACATACCGACAGCTTTCTAAATAAACCTCTTGGCAATCAGCCACTTGCGCCACCATTTCCGGTGTATAAATGGCCAAGCTAACTTCCATGTTCAGATAAAAACTACGCATATCGATATTTACCGTACCAAATAAACAGTAATCATCATCGATGACCACCGTTTTAGTATGCAGCAGCCCACCAGTGAACAAGGCAATATTTACTCCTGCTTCGAGCAGCTCCTGATAATATGCCTGCGAGGCATGCTGAACGAGAAATGAATCCACTTTTTCAGGGACAATAAGTGTCACATCAACACCACGCTTAGCCGCTATCGTCAATGCTCCTGACAGCGCTTCATCAGGGACAAAGTATGGCGTGGTAATGCGGATACGACGATTGGCACGATGGATGACGGTGATCAAGGTATTATAGATGACATGAGCGGTTACCTGCGGTGCCGAAGGTATTAACTGTGCCAGCACATTGTTTACGATAGGCATCTTCGGCAATACAATGGATGTCGCTCCAAACTCTGGCTGCTCATGACCCTCACTATCCTCATCCAGTGCCTTTACTCGGCTGTTGAGATCGTTAATGGTTGGGTTCATCACATATAGCTTACGTGTGTAGTTGTTTATTCGCTGATTCAGCGCATCTAAATTGTCTTTATTTTCTGCGCCGATATCTGTAGCCACTACCACTGCCATAGCTGTCGCAATACTAATTGAGTGTTGGCTGGTCGTGCGTATTGCCACATCAATCCACTGTCCAACATTTTTATTTTGTTTAAAAAACTTCGGATCCACCAAGTTAAAGCTACCCATGTAACCAATATGTTCATCAATAACTACTATCTTCCGATGATTACGCACATCAGAACGTTTAAACAACGTCTTGAACAAGCCCACTGGCAATGATTGATGAACAAAAACCCCTGCTCGCTCCAATGCGTCGTGCTCGCTGCTATTGAGAAAGCTAAAACTACCCACACTATCAGCCAATATATGGCACTCTACACCGCGCTGCGCTGCCGCTGATAACGCCTCTATCACTTCAAGCACTTGTCCTTTTGGGTAAATAATATAAAACTCCATCAGGATAGTATACTGCGCTGTGTTTATATCATTTACCAAACCCTGAAAAATAGCATTGGGATCAGTCAATAGTTGCATGTTGTGGCCCGGGAACACACCCAGTCCTGTCCAGCGCGTCCCTATTTGACTGACGCCACGATAATTGGCTGTCAGCAGCTCTTTACCTTGATCAAAAACCAAATTTTCGCGCCGCGCCATGTCATTCATCAACAGGCCCGCTTGATCGACACGCTCACGATAGCGTCGTCCAATCATCGGCTCACCTAATAATATATACGCAATGAATCCAAATACTGGCACGGTATAAAGGACCGCTATCCAAGCGATAGACACGCCAATATTGCGCTGCACAGACACAATGCGCAGCGTCATCACTATCATTAGAATAATATGCAATACCAGACCTAACTCAGCAATATCTACCCAAGTCCAAGTCGTAAAGAATCGCTCAATAGAAAAAATATCTATAACCCGCCTTCCTTAATAACAGTTAATCACCACACTATAATAAGAATCAAATCATGCAATCATGCAATCATGCACAGTATAGTAGCTTTTCATCATCAAACAATACATAGCCACATATGTCCCATTATGGCAAACCCACTAAATATCTGGCTCATACGGATACAGATCGGTAGATTGAAAATTATTTTCAATTATTTGGCAAAATAGTTAAAATACCGTTTGACAGCCATGCGTAAATCTATATAATACACATCCACAGCAACGGGGCTCAGTGACAAACCAAGCGCCCAGTTGATGTTGAATAAATTGCTTAGCAATTGTTCGAAGGGTGATTAGCTCAGTTGGTAGAGCGTCTGCCTTACACGCAGAATGTCGGCGGTTCGAATCCGTCATCACCCACCACTCTTTAGCGAAGTGGACTTGTATTTAACAAGTAAAATGCTAAAAACGACCTAAGCAGCGGTAGTTCAGTTGGTTAGAATACCGGCCTGTCACGCCGGGGGTCGCGGGTTCGAGTCCCGTCCGCTGCGCCATATTTAAAACTTAGTTTTAATACAAAAGTTTCAACCTCAAGTATTAGTTTACTTGAGGTTTTTTTGTGTCTGTGTTTTCTATGAAAGCCTTTATTTATAAGAGTTAGCTGTTTTTGATTTAGCCGCTCTTATAAAATAGCCCGCCCTTCCATAATCCACAATGTCATCGTGATAAATTTTCGTGCAGACATTTTACCTTTTAAAAATCGGTGACCAAGTGCTCGGTGACCATTTTGTGACCAAAGTTGAATATCGTGAGAGATTCACTTTCTACTGATAATACTTATAAAGATAGACATATCTATATCCACTCACCAACACAGTCAAGCGGTCTCTATCA
>NZ_JAKDUI010000017.1 GCF_030457785.1 Psychrobacter sp.
ACCTTCTACTCTATAAGCACGTACCCTAATATAAGAAAGCAACCTAATATAAGAGAGCAACCTAATATAAGAAAATACCCTAGCTATCATGACTGTCGATATAATTTTTCATAACTCGTAATTCTTGTAAATGCTGCGTCTCCATTTGTTCTAGCAATCTGTCTAAACGCTCTTCGATGTTACTCAATACTTGTTGCAACAACTCACTTGCCTCAGCTTTTTTTTCACGACTGGTCTGCTGAGTAGTACTGTTGCTAGTATTGCTATTAATAGTAGCCAAATTGTAGTGGCTCGCCAATACTTCTGGCAAGCGTGTATGCAGCATTTTGTTGAGTACAAACTGCTGCTCTGTCACAGCGGAAGTTTTTTCCTGATCTGGCTGTGTTTTTTGATACGCTTGATAACTCGTTACTTTTTTATCAATACGTTGTAACTGACGCAACTGATGATCTGGCAAACCTAGCAGGTGTTTTTTATTCAATTTTAGCTCTTGCCAGCTAACCTTAGATAGTGATAGTGGCGCATTGTAATCATGGTATTCGAGCACACCTGGGGTAATGCCAGCTGCTTTGTGCAGCGCTTTCCAGCCTTTTCTACCCAGATAAATAGCAGTGATCGTCGTCGCAATACCGACACCAATTAACACACTCATATACGCTTACTCTTCATCGTTTCATCATACGATTTTCGTTTACAGTTTAATATTTTTTGCGCTGACACTTTTGTCAGTGGGATTATCAATTGCTTTGATTGTCGTATCTATAGGTGCATCATTACTGGTATTCTCATTGCCTTTTTCAGCGGCTATATTACTGGCAGGATTATCAAAACGCTTTTGTAAATATCTATTGGTCGCGAGTAGTTTTTGTCCATCTTGATGATACGAGGCATTTAGTAAATCATCAAACTGAGTATTAATCGTACTTAATACATCTAGCAGTGCTTCTTTACCGGTGACATTAGAATGCTTAATTTTGACAGTATCTACATTTGCGCTATCTAAATCATGCAAACGACGGTAGTCTGCCACAGCAAGCGGTACATGCCTGTCCATTAAGTTTTGAATCATAATGTAAGTTTCGTTGACCGTGTCTTTATCATCAATTTTGCCATCATTATTGGTATCACCGTAAATAACCCGCAGCTTCTCACCTTTTTCGTTAATTTGATTGAGCGCGGTTTTGACATCAACAGGCAAGCTTTTTTCTGGAATATAACCCAATTGCGGCATCGCTTTGTATTCAAGCATTTTGGGTGCAGTCATTTTTTTTATCCCGCGATATCCAAGATACAACCCAGCTGCGGGTAACAGCCCATATAAAACAAACATGACAAACATCGCAGTCACTTGGGTCATTTACTTATCCTCTTTAGCATAATTACTGGTTTTACCTATTATTCGACAGTGTCATTCATATCACACCGGGCGATGGCTAATTGGTGATACGCCCTATTATTAAACAAAAAAATAAGGCTCTATTAAAGCCCTATATTGTTATGCATTGAATTGTTATGCATTAAATCCATTGGGTTAAGTTGTAACTGTTTTGCCAACTACCAGCCCCATTATCAAACTTCAGACCAAGTCAATGATTAACTTTTGGTACGACTTTTGACATAGCGATGGGTTGACGCTAGGCGATTCATCACCGTGTGATGCAGCTCGTCAAGTAATTCATCAAGCTCATAATCAATCTCTAAGAACAGATCCGTCAGCATGTCACCGGCAGTCATTTTTCCTTGTACCATTTTGTTTTTGGTACGGTGTGGGCTAAAACGTTGGAGCTGCTCATAGTGATAGAGTGCTTCAGGTATGCTTTCAGATACCAACTTATCAATGACAAACTGGCGTTCATTATTTTGCTGCTGCTGTTGCTCATTGAGCTCACTACTCCATTCACGGTAACGCTTTAACTTACCATTGATTCGGTCTAGTATCGCGACGGCCTCGATAGGCATGGCGTTTAGGGTGGCTTCATCAACCACATCAACAAGCTCAGTCATAATCGGACAGTGTCCATGTTTGAGATACCATAAAGTATCCGGATCAAAAGGAGGTCTATTCGTCGGGCGCATTTGAGCGCGATTGGACAAATAGCGATCGGTCATCGGCGTTGAGGAGCGAGCATCACTTACTTGCGCTAACGCGTCACAAATACGACTGGCACGCTCGGGTGGCGTCAGTGTAGTACGTCGAACATCGGCCTCTTGTGGCTCGTCATCGGCATTTTGATTGTCATCGCTTGCCATTTCCTGAGCATGTTTGGCTGCTTGTGTCGGTAGATCATCTTGAGCTTGCCCAAATGACTGTAGCATTCTTGTCAAACTTACCACCATGACCCACTCTACCTCTCTTATAGTTCACCCACGCTTACAATACGTTCACGCCCGCAGTAAACTCGCGTTTCGCTCGTATTGCATAGATTCATTCAATAGCGTATCTTAACAGCTTTTTTTGACACTGCCAGTACGCAAAGTGTCAATATTTCTATTCGCAAGGCACATTGAGTCTTCTATCACGACGGCCTTTATTATGAACGCCACCGATTATACGTCCGGGTTTTTGCTTGGCCTATCACTCATCTTAGCGATTGGTTCACAGAATGCGTTTGTGCTAAAACAAGGCATCAAACGTGAGCATATCTTTTTCATCTGCTTATTCTGCGCCATTAGCGATGCGCTACTCATATCGGCAGGTGTCGCAGGTTTTGGGGCAGTCACTGCACGTTATCCGCACGCGGTAGACATCGCCAGACTGGCAGGGGCGCTGTTTTTGTTGGTTTATGGATTACAAAGCTTATATGCCAGTGTCAAGAAATCACATGCCATGACTGTCGAAGGTCAAGTAGTGACTAACCTAAAAAAATCGCTGCTGCTATGCTTTGGCCTTACTTGGCTCAATCCGCATGTCTATCTAGATACATTGGTGCTCGTCGGCATGGTTTCAACAGGCGCAACGAGCAAAATCCTATTTGCGGCGGGTGCCGTCAGTGCCTCGTTCTTTTTCTTCTTTACTATTGGCTACGGCGCACGGTTACTTAGACCACTATTTGCAAACCCTAAAGCATGGAATTTACTTGATGGGTTGGTAGGCATACTCATGCTGTATCTGGCATGGCATTTATACTCGGGTTAACGAACTGGTCGATAAGTACAAAAAAAACCAAACACCTTTATAAGTGTTTGGTTTTTCTTTTTTGTAAACTAGAGCGTGTTTTTACTTCAAAAATAGTGATAAAAACGAGATAAATTCAAATTAAGGACACGCCCTAACCATTACTCACTCTCTAGCCCTAACAACTACTGAGGTTGCTTTTTGCTTTGTTTAGACTGCACAAGTGCCATGTTTAAAAAATGCTCAAGTGAGTCGTCTAGTACATCCAACCAAGGCTCTGGCAATTCAGGTGCTAACGTACCAGTAAGCGTAGAACGGTATGCCTTTTCTCTGAAGGTCATGATGTTCTCCAACTTATCTACTTGCCACTGCTTTAAGATATCGCCTTGTTTTTCTACAGCAAACTCAGGATAGTCAGTGTCATTGGTCAAATCACGAATGTAAGCGGCTTGAAAATCGATTGAATCACCAACCGTGCTGCACTTGTCATAAGTTGCTAGCCATTCTTTTTCGTCTGACTCACGTGTTTGCAGATCAGGCAGTTTGATATCACCCATGATGACATCACGCGCATGCCACGCTTGTGCATCAAACATATTAAAGGTGAAGTACTGATCTTGCATACCCAGATAGATCAACTTTGGATTCGGCTGCCAGTAGATACCTTTGTATAGATTGGCTGGATATAAACAGTTATGCGTTTGCAAACGTAGATCATCAGGTAAGAACGGGAAGTGAAATAAGTAGCCGGTGCACATAATGATGGCGTCAAAACGTTGCGTGGTACCATCGGTGAAGTGTGCCACATCCCCCTCAAAGTGAGTCACTAACGGCGCTTCGGTGATACCGTCTGGCCATTCGTACCCAAGCGCTTGGGTACGGTAACTGATTGTCACTGATTTGGTGCCATATTTATAGCACTGAGTACCAATATCTTCAGCAGAATAACTACTGCCGATGAGCAAGATGTCTTTGTTTTTAAACTCTAAGGCATCGCGGAAATCATGAGCATGGAGCACTCGTCCTGGAAAGGACTCTAAGCCTTCAAAGTATGGCATATTTGGCGTTGAGAAATGCCCTGTCGCGACCACAACATAATCAAACTCTTCAACTTCTTGCTCATTCGTTTTGTGATTCATCACCGTGACAGTGAACTTTTGCGTCTCATCATCGAAAGAAACCCAACGCACTGGGCACTCAAAGCGAATGTATTTTTGAATATCTTGCTTATCAATACGCCCCATGATGTAGTCTTTGAGCACTTCACGTGGCGGATAGGAAGGAATAGCCTCACCAAAATGTTCATCAAAAGAATAATCAGCGAACTCTAGGCACTCTTTGGGACCGTTTGACCACAAATAACGATACATACTACCGTGTACTGGCTCGCCATTTCTGTCTAAACCTGTACGCCAGTTATAATTCCACATACCACCGATAGCATTTTGTTTTTCGTAGCAAACGATTTCTGGCAGGTCTTTTACACCTGCTAAACGAGCGGCTTCGAAGGCACGCAGCTGCGCTAAACCACTTGGTCCTGCACCTAAAATAGCAATTCTTTTTTTACTCAAGACAAACTCCCGATTGAAATATGATTGGCTAATATAGCATATATTCATACCAACTATTTTTTGCCAATAAGACGGGATACACCCTGATTTAGCAAAACTAACAAGTGATGACTCAGCTATATCAAGGCAGGAAATAGCGTGCGTAATGCATTGACAATGATTTCGACGGAGACGGCAGCCAGTAGCATGCCCATGATTCGACTCATGATGTTGAGTCCAGTATCGCCCAACAAACGACTGATACGACCTGCCGCCATCAACGCTAAATAACAAAACAAGCTGATAAATAACCCAGCCACCAATATGGTAGACACATGAAGAATACCAGAGACTTGAGAAGAATAAATAATAACCGTTGAAATACCGCCAGGTCCAATCATCATCGGAATAGCAAGAGGTACAACGGCAGATGCCATTGATGGTGGTGCATGTTGCACATACTCCACGTCGAAGTTTTCTTGATCAGGCTTCACAGGATTACCCTCACCATTCATCATGTTGAGAGCAATCAAAAACACCAATATGCCACCCGCTAACTGAAACGAGCCAATAGAAATACCAAGCACTTTAAGTAAAGACTCACCAGCGACAGTAAAGAAACTGATGGTAATAAAAATGGTCATACAGGCGATACGCGCCACTTTGCGTCGGTTATTCATTGAATAACCACGAGTCAAATCCAAAAATAGCGTCAAGGCGCTAAACGGATTAATCAACACCAGAAAGGCTAAAACTATCTTGATGATTTCAGTGTTCACTGAGCCTCACTTCTCTAAAAATAAACATCAGGAAAAAGAGAAGGCCATCGTGCAAATGCAACGATGACCCAATAGATTTTTAAAAAATGTATTATAACATAGGCAGTTAGGCTAATAGAATCAATACCACCTGACTATATCGTATATTTTTAATCTGAGGCCTCCTAGTGAAAAAATAAACGACTTTACGTTATTTTTCACTGACCATAAAATCCAAGCCAATATCCAATGCTGTGGTGCTGTGCGTCAAATAACCCATCGCAATAAAGTCAACTCCTGTCTTAGCAACCGCCTGCACCGTCTCCGGTGTGACACCACCTGATGCTTCGGTTTTGGCACGGCCGTCACACAGTGCAACTGCTTGTGACAAGACATCAGGCGGCATGTTGTCTAATAACACCAAATTGGCACCGGCATCCAATGCTTGCTTTAATTGATCAATAGTATCGACTTCAACCTCAATCGGAATCAAATGCCCAGCAAATGCTTGAGCCTTTTCAATGGCTGCCTTGATATCACCAGCAATCGCGATGTGATTGTCCTTGATTAAGATGGCATCATCCAACCCCAACCGATGATTGCGCCCTCCACCGCAGCGTACCGCATACTTTTGTACGATACGCAGACCAGGAATGGTTTTGCGCGTACAGGTGATTTGTGCTGGATAATTCGACACACTGTCGACGACCTGACGTGTCGCTGTTGCAATACCACTCAGGTGCGTCATAAAGTTTAGCGCCGTACGCTCAGCTGTCAGCAAATGATGCGCATTACCACGAACGGTAGCCAATACCGTATCAGCTTCGACCCTATCACCGTCGGCAACCTCAGCGACAAACGCAATCTCCGCATCGACCAATGCAAAGGACAGTCTCGCCAAATCCATACCGCACACTACCCCTGCTTGCCGCGCTTTGATCTGCAGTTGCGCTTGCATACCAGCGGGAATGGTTGCCTGCGAGGTTACATCACCGCGTCTACCCAAATCTTCGGTGAGCGCCGCTTCTACTATGGGCTTGATCAAAATCTCGTTTAGTGCAGGTTCTCGTTCAGCCGTCATTTTTTATCCTCATTTTTTGCGCGATATTCGCACGCTATTGCTAGGGCGTGTTTTTAATTCAATCGATAACTCGATCGATAGTCATCTGGATGGGTTAAAAATGAGAACACGCTCTAGTAATTATGGTAATGATGTTTTATTATTCTCAAAATGAGCATAAATATAGCGCAAACTGTACAGCCTCGCAACAACATCATGCCATATAGCACTATTTTTATCGTGAACTGGCACTTTTATTTCTTAACTTAGTATCAACAATACACAGCTAGGTACGTTTTGGCAGCTTACTGTCCATCAGCAAGCTCTGTAACTCAATGTCATGGCGGAAACGATAAAGTTTGGCAGGTCGACCACGCTGAGCACTACTACTTTCTCCTGTCTCCATCACTAAGTTTTGTGATTCTAGTAATCGACGAAAATTCTGCTTGTGCAGGCGCACTCCTGATAATGCCTCAACGCTTTGCTGCAATTGTGACAAGGTGAAAATTTCTGGCATTAAACCAAAAATCAGTGGCCGATATTCTATTTTCGCGCGCAGTCTGGAGATAGCCGTCGCAATCACTCGTCGATGATCATAATACATCGGTACACCTATCAGCTGCGACCAGTTTTCAGGCAGATGAGCAGACTGGCGACTAGATAAATAACTCGGTGGATACGTTGGCGCTTCAGGTATCAGCCCTGCTTCATAGAGCATCTCATAACGCAGTAGAACTTGCTCAGCGATCCACTCTCTACGCTCACCAGCTTGATTGACCATCACTGTACTGCTAGTCGTTGTTTTATTGAAGCCAGACTTTGCCAACACCGTCTCACTAAGACCCCAGCATAGCCCAATACGCTGGCGACGACGCTGCTGCACTTGGCTGTCTTTTGCGTCATTTGCCCATTCCAATAGCACTGGCACGATAAAACCCATGATCATGCTTGGCATACCATTCAAATGGTTTTCCCATGGAAAATAGTCATACCAGTCCCGCCACACTGCTTGGCTCTGCAGCTGGTGCGTTTGCGTCTCTTGCACCAAGCCCAAGTAGCTCACATAAACCAAAGCATGACCATCAATGTTGCGCCGGTTGGTATCGACGAAGGTATACAACTGTTCTAAATACCCAAGAGGCTGTTGCGTCTGCTCTTCAACCCATTGACGAACGCCAGCTTGTAACGATCGATGCAATGGCATCAGCGGACCATTGGGTAATAGTCTGCCGTGATCAACGGTCAAAACACGAGCCGTATGATTGGTGATAGCAACCAACACTGCCACCACTTCTGTGGTGCCGCTGCCTTGCTGGTGAGCATGTGAGTAAGACAAATTCATGACTTTTAGGCCAATCCTAATTACCAAAAAAAGTGAGTTGAAAAGCCGAATAAAACGGCCATCGGAGCTGATATCTATATCAGTGTTTAGTATAACTTGAATCCAAAATTTTCACAGCCTGCCGTTGTAAATACGCCATGATAAACACTAAGTCAAACCTCAAATGTAGCGTTAAAAATAGACTTAAGTTATGTATTTTATCGAGATTATTATGAGCGAATAATAAAAAACACTTGTTTTTATGCTCAAAATGATCATAATTAAAACAGTTTATTTATTCGCTATATTTACTTGTCTTATTTTTAGCCGCATTTTTGGCCACATTTTTAATCACTCTTTTTTAGTTAATCCTAGTTAGCCACATAACATGTGTTGCTATCCTAGCAAAGGTTGCCCCTATGAAAACGTATCCATACGACGCGCCCATCATGAGTACGGATAGTCGTATCGCCACTCAGATGAACATCGAACATGCCAAAGCAAAAATCCCCGCTGACCTACCACGGTCAGAACGTATCGCAGTTGAAGAAAACATTAAGCAACTGCTAAAAACGCATAACGCCGTGTTGGTCGCTCATTACTATGTTGATCCTTTTATTCAAGACCTAGCACTGGCAACCGGCGGTTGTGTTGGTGATTCGCTTGAGATGGCACGTTTTGGACAAGCGCACAGCGCACAGACACTCGTCGTCGCTGGAGTACGCTTCATGGGTGAATCTGCCAAAATACTGAGCATGGAAAAAACGGTATTGATGCCAGATTTAGAAGCTGAGTGTTCGCTTGACTTAGGCTGTCCTGCTGATGAGTTTTCAGCATTTTGCGACGCCCATCCAGAACGCACAGTCGTCGTCTATGCTAATACTAGTGCCGCAGTCAAAGCACGCGCTGACTGGGTAGTAACCTCATCTGTCGGTATCGAGATTGTGCGCCATCTACAGGCGAAGGGTGAATCCATTATCTGGGGACCCGACCGACATCTGGGCAAGTATATTGCTCGTGAAACTGGTGCAGATATGCTGCTCTGGCAAGGGTCGTGCCTAGTGCATAATGAGTTTAAAGCCACGGAATTAATGCAATTAAAAGAAGAGCATCCAGACGCTAAAGTGTTGGTGCATCCTGAGTCACCTGATAGCGTGGTTGAACTTGCAGATGTGGTTGGTTCGACCAGTAAGTTATTAAAGTCAACTCATGAGATGGATACCGATACCTTTATCGTTGCTACTGACTTGGGCATATTGCACGAAATGCAAAAACGCTCACCCAATAAACGCTTTTTGGCAGCGCCGACAGCAGGTGAAAGCGCCAGTTGTAAAAGCTGTGCTTTTTGCCCATGGATGGCGATGAACGGCTTGCAAGGAATCGAGCGATGCTTAACAGAGCGCAGCGGTGAAGTAACCATGACCCCTGAGCTCGCCGCAGCAGCCAAAAAACCATTGCAACGCATGCTTGATTTTGCCGAATCACAAAAGCAACGTGTGACAGCGAGCGGCGATATCGTCGAAGACCGTGAGCTTTATGCCAATGTCGGGGCTGCTTAAGATGAACGAGCGACTCACAGATGATATGACAAACGATAACGCTGACAACACCCAGCATACAGATGTACTTATCATTGGTGCTGGGCTTGCTGGTCTGACCACGGCTCTTGCCTTGCCTCGTTCGTTACATATTACCGTATTGAGTAAAGCCGCAATCGAAGTTTGCTCAAGCCATTATGCCCAAGGCGGTATCGCCGCTAGTCTAAATAAAGACGACTGTGCCGCCGATCATATCGCTGATACGCTGGTTGCGGGTGCAGGGTTATGCGCGGCTAAAAATACCACGCACATTCTCACTGCAGGTCAACAAGCCGTACAGTGGCTGTGCGAGCAAGGCGTGCCCTTTACTCAAATTCCGCAACAAAACACATTTAGGTTGAGTCCTACTAAAAGCTTAGAGGCTGCTAAAAACTTAATCTCTATTAAAAAAATGATTCAAACCACTGGGCAGACACTTCCTAAGGCCCTAGCCACTTTGCAAACCAGTGAGTTACATCTGACCAAAGAAGGTGGGCACGGTTGTAGAAGAGTGGCACATGCTGATGATGCGACTGGGCGACACATCATGGAGGCCTTGATCCGAAAAGCACAGGCCGCCTCAAATATCACCATACTACCCTATCATGAAGCATTGTCTCTCATAACAAATAGCAGTCTTTCAAAACACCATTTGCAATACAGCGAAACTGACCACTGCCAGGGCGCCTGTGTTTTTGATCACGCTCAGCAACGCACACTCACTCTTTCTAGTCGTGCCGTCGTGCTGGCAAGTGGTGGCTTAGGACAGATGTTTAAACGAGCCAGCGCTCCCAATGTCTGTGTTGGTGATGGCGTGATGATGGCTTGGCAAGCAGGCTGCCGCTTGGCAAATTTAGAGTTTATTCAATTTCATCCCACAGGTTTGGCACTGCACGAGAGTAGCTTTTTGATATCTGAGGCACTGCGCGGTGAAGGTGGTCGGCTATATTGTCCACAGACAGGTCAGCGATTCATGTTGCAGGTGGACGAGCGTGCAGAACTGGCACCACGCGACATCGTCGCCCGTGCCATCGCCGAGCAAATTGATAACAACGGGCTTGGCTACGTACATCTTGATATCAGCCACCTACCTGCTCCGTTTATACAAATGCACTTCCCGCAAATTTATCAGACTCTATTAGACCTCGGTATTGATATAACCACTGATCCTATTCCAGTTGCGCCGACAGCTCATTATAGCTGTGGCGGTGTGGTGACATCTTCTAATGGCTTGACAGACATACCAGGGCTCTATGCCGTAGGTGAAGTGGCTTATACAGGGCTACATGGTGCAAACCGCTTGGCCAGCAATTCCCTATTGGAGTGCGTCGTCGTAGGACGCAATATTGCGGTTGACTTACCACGCTACCTAAAAGACATAGCTACAAATATATTTAAAGAGAACACGGATTCTGCAAGTGATCAGACAGATGCATCATTTAATAAATCTTGGTCGCAGCCAGCGCTGACAGACAGCCAACCGATTATCTTACCCGCTTCTGCCTCCTTCTTCTCTGGGCAAGAAGTAGCCTCTCAAACAGATAAAATTGACCATAAAAGCAGTATTGATACAGATGCAGATATTCATATTGATGTTGCTAAAATCATCGTCGAATTAAAAGCTCTAATGACGTCTCATATGGGCATCGTGCGTCATGCTGAGCAACTTGAGCAAGCGCTTTCACAGATTCAGCAGTGGCAGCAACAACTTCTGCCTTTCAATTATCAACAACCAGATATTAGCAATATAGGCAATATAACCAGCCCAAGAAAACTGCCCTATTTTCAGCTGCAAAGACAGTTGCAACTGGCGACATTGATTATTCACTCTGCTTATCAACGTTGTGAAAGTCGCGGTGGGCATTATAGACGCGATTACCCCAATCTGGCTGATAAACCATTGACCAGCATCATTGCCCCGCTGAAGCGCCCTGTGACAGTTCCTCACACTCATATGATAAATAATGAAGCACAGCCGAAACCCGTTATGAATAATGCCTGACTGATAACGCCTAACTGATAATAATAGGTATCATGAATGTCCTTGTGTTACGGATCACTTACTATGGTTCAAGAAGCATTTGAGATATGATGAGAGACAGGTTCTAAACACCACCTGTTATTTGAGTATCTAGGTTATGGCTTCTGATATCGTATTTGTGATTGCCCTCATGCTGTTGGTCAGCTCAGTTTGGGGTGTGCTTGCTGTACCTTATGTCCGAAAGCGCCTGCCAAATATTTATCTGATTGCACGCTCATGGTGGCTTATGCTGGCTGCGCTTTGTGCCTGCTATATGGCTGCAAAGATAACCAACAACCAAAACCTGTACGACCAATCGCACCCATACCAAGTGTTGCTCATCGGCTTTTTCGTTTTAATTGGTCTGCGCGGTAGTTACGAGATCAAACGCATATGGTGTCTACATAGCAAAGCGGCTTTGATTCATAAACTTCAAGCACGTGGGCTTCAACCCAGCAGCATACCTTTTACCAAGTCCTCTCAAGACGCTACGCACAACAGCACAGCCCTCAACGCTTTAGATCTGCTATTTGGTATTGCCTTCCTTGCACTGATTATCAGCCTAATTGCCTTACAGCAGCTCACTTGGCAACGCGAACAATATGGGTTGCTGCTGTTTGTCTTGTTCGCTAGCCAGTTCAACGACATCGCTCAGTACTTATGCGGGCGGCTACTTGGGCATAGGTTTTTTCGACGTGGTCTCGCGCCATCCGTTAGCCCAAACAAAAGCATTGAAGGCGCCATTTTTGGAAGCTTACTTGCGGCTCTACTTGCCTCACTGCTGGGAGTATGGCTCACACCTTTCAGTTGGTGGCTCTGCTTGCTTGCCGCCTATGGTTTAGCTGCCAGTGGCATCGCTGGAGATTTATTAGAGTCAGCATTCAAGCGCCAACATGGGATAAAAGACACTGGCACCATGCTTGCAGGACATGGTGGTGTATTAGATCGCATAGACAGCTTGCTGATTGGTGTCCCTATATTTACCCTACTTTATTGGGTCTTTGGTTAGGACATTTAAGCCATGTCAATCAACTTAAGCAGAAGAAACATAAGGCCGATATGATTGGATTGTCATGCTACTGGTACGAACTTTACTTGCGTGCTGTATCCACAGAGGCTGCGAAAAATTTACCCCAGTAGCACTGTAGCGATTCTAAAATATTTCGACTATCAGCATTCTGATGCGCTCAAAATTAATGCTTTTTATCAAGTCTGCTGCGTAATATCCAGCTGAGGATAGGCTGAGGAAGATGATTTAATATATTGGTGATATAACGCATGGAAGATGGAAATACTGCTAGCTCGACATCATCGTGAATCGCTTGCATGATATGCTTTACTGCTGATGGCGTACTTATTATAAACGGTTTATGACTGGCATCGCCATTATTCAAATCTCGCAATGCTTGAGTATCAATATAGCCCGAAGCGATACAGTTCACTTGAATATTATAAGGTATCAGTGCCGCCCGATATGCGCCAGCCGTGGCAATCATGGCACGTTTGCTTTTAGCATACAAACTAGCATACGGGTAATCCAAAGTACCTGCGATAGAGGCAATACAAATAAGACTCGGTCTGTCTTGCTTTATAACGCCCGATGACTGGATAACGTCCAATGACTGGCTTTGCCGTTTCAATTGATGACTACCCCATCTAAAAACCTGCTCAAATGCTTGTAAATTGATCATTAGCATTTTGTCACTATCTGCTTGATTGAGATGGTAAACACGCTCATTGGTGTAGCTACCAGCGCTATACACTAGTCTTTGAAAATGAGTATCTGACAATGTATCGAGTAGATTTTGTATTTGCATATTATCCGTTAAATCACAGGCATAGGTCACCACACTCGGATGCTGTTGCTTAATGTGGGCTATCTTCTCTTCGCTACTACCGACCACACTGACCTGCCAGCCAAGTTGTAAATGGCGCAAAGCCAGTGCCAGACCAATCCCACTCGTACCACCAATCACGATAATATGCGGCGCGTGGTTTTTGGCGGTATCTTCTGCATGAGTTGTCATAATTTATGCTGCTGTATATAGTCGACCGTGCGCTGATAGCCATACTGCCATTGTGCCTGCATTTGTTGCACAAAGCCTGCATAGTCAGCGTGTATCAGCTCGACGGTCATTTGCTTGATATTAAAACGCTTTTGTACATTTTGCCCTGCCAGTTGCTTTGCGTTATCTGCAAATGGCAGCCAATGCAATTGAACCTCGTGCAACTGTGTCTTGTGGTTGGCCTTATATGCCGCCGAATCCACTTGAGATAGCTGTAGCATGGGGTCATAATCATGAACTTGTACCAACCGCTCATTGGGATCGAAACCAAAGACACGCTGAATTGCCGGCGCAGCAAGCCATGAATCGTAACCTGATTTGCTCTCTGCAAACACCGTATTTCCCAATCGACAAGCAAGCTCAATAGGCGTGAGATTAATGACACCGCCCAAACACCAACCAAGTCTATCGATATGCGTGGGCGGTAAATAATACATATCTGCCATCGAAGCACGAACCGCAACCTCAATATTCTGTTGACTTAGGACATTGACAGCTTGCTGTATACGCCCATTAGCAAGCGCATACGCAGGGGATTCTATGCTTCCACCATTCATCTTTGCTACATAGTCTGCCAAACGTGGCGGCGCAAACAACAATTCCTGTAACTGTACATTTGGCTGTACATTGTTATCAAAAGCCGTAGTCGATACGCCACTGGCCATAGGATTTGAATAAAGACGACTAGCGATGATGGCTATCTCTGGTGCGATGTGTCTGCCGCCATCCTTATCCCTGCTACCAGCGTCATCACGGGCGCTAACCTCATTGTTAAGAATAGAAAAATTACGAGTAGAAAAATCTGACAACGCATCAAGCCACTGCTGCTCGTTTTCAATACGAAACATCGCAAGCGTCTGCAGCTCATCTAATAGGCCTTCGAGGCTGTCAGCTTTATGCTGCTGTCGTATCTTCTGCTTTTGCCTAGATAACCGCCAGCGTTTGAGTGCCTGAGTCATATAGCGAGTTTTTAAACGCCGACCTGCTTCATGTGGTGCGACGTGCCTGATCGCACGGATAACGCGATACAGCGTTTCGCTGCACATCAATTGATGCAGGTCTTCGGGGTGCGGAACCAACTGTACCAGATATGCAGATAAGCTACCGCCGCAAGTGCCGATGATCATATCTGGTGTCAGCTTATGATCCACCAGAGCAGCATAACTACCTAAATAGTAGCCAAAACGTGAGCCGCCGCCTGAAAAAATCTGTACACGCTCATACGGCTTGCTGTTCATATTAGTCAGTTACCAGTTTTATCATTTATCATCGACTAGAGCAGTTTTAGCTGCTTTAATCGCCAATGACACTGTAAAAATACCAAAGCGATCGATACGCATCGTGACTTTTTTAAAGCCTGCGAGCTCGACCAATTGATCCATTTCGGCTTGCGAGCGACAGCGCATCACCCAACTGCTGCCGCGATGGTTGTTTAATGTTTTACTGATAAATTCTTGTTCAGGGTGCCAAGGTTGGTTGGTGTAGATCAAATAACCACCCGTTTTTAAACTGTCATAAATACCAGCCAATGCTGTTGCCGGCAAGCTATTATCAGAAAACAGCTCAAACACGCCTGAGGCTATCGCCAGATCAAAGGCTTTATCGCCAGATTTTTTGCTACCTTTTTCGACGGTTTCAGCGCTTGCCGTATAACTGGTAGGATCAAACGCATCTTTTTTACTGGTCACGACTCGATCAATCATCTCCAAACTTGCCGCCTTCGCTTGCAGTGCTTGAATATTATGGGGTTCATAATCACGCAGCTCAGCCTGCAAGTCAGTAAACTCTGTCAACAAGTCAAACGCATAAAAACCATGCCCACTAGCGATGTCCAGTAGTTTTGGTTGGTATTGATCGTTTTGGCTTTGATCGTTTTGGCGTTGATGGATATCTTTGATATCTACCAAGGCTTTACGCGCCAACTCTAAAATATGCTCACGGCGGATGCGAATACCTTGCCAGCCGATATTATTTAGATAAAACTTATCCACTGCCTGCCCAAACTTATTTTGACCACTAGGCTGGTTATAATAGACATGATCCAGTGAATGGCCAGAGTCAAACCCATGTTTGAGACCTGTGGCAATTGCATCACTGACATGACCAAATTTTTGCATCGCAAAACGTGTGATGGCAAAGTTTGGATTGAAGGGTTTAATCGCCAAACGATCAACCTTGTCCTTACTGGCGCTATCTACGTGCGCCATACTCAAGTCAGGCGTCTGTATCGGCGTACTGAATACTTGCTCAGCGAACCCAATACAGTCAGCGAAAACGTCCGCTTTATTAGTTTCATGAAAGATAGCATGATAGCTGTCTGGATACAGCTGCCAGCGTTTCACATCAGTGTTAATCGCTTCATAAAAAGCCCGTTCAGCCTGTTTGTCAACCACGTAGTCTTTACCCGCACATAGTACAAACATCGGTACAGTGATGGCTCCAGCATCATCAAGCAACCGCTGACCTGTCGCGTGAGTATCGATGAGCAAGTCCGTCGAGATGCTATTTGATATCAACGGATCAGCATTGTAGGCTTGCTGTGCCTCTTTATCATGGGTCAGAACCTGTGCTTTGACGTAACTGCTAACCCGCGACATCAAACCAAGCGTACGCGCCACTTTTAACGACGGAATTGCAAAAGGCAAATACAAGCGAATACTCAAGGCCGGCGTACCCAAAATCATGCCGCGGATATTGGGCGCATAATCATGTACCCATGCTGCCGCTAGCACTGCGCCAATGCTACTGGCGACGACTAAAGTATCTTCAACGGCGATACCCGTTTGTCCAGTCACCAACTGCACAAAATCGTTCAAATCTCGCTCAAGCTCAGTGACGCTTTCCGCATGGTCTTTGATACCGCCTGAACGACCATTGCCACGCGCATCCCATGCAAACACTTGATAGCCTGCCATAGCGAACTGTTGTCCCAATTCTGCCAGTCGTCCTGAATGCTCGTGTCCACGGTGTAATAAAATCACTTGACGCAATGGCTCATTGGTTTTTGCGATGTCTTCTAAAGGCATCGTTAGCCAATAGCGATAATAAATCGCCGTACCATCATAAGCGTTATAAGCGCTTTCGCCATCGATAATACGCTGTGTAGATAAGTCGATATCATCGGTCACAGACTGCGACTCATCGTTAGCGTTTTTCGAGATAGATGGCATGATATTGGACTCCAAGGCAGGTACTTTGTTTGGTGAAATGCTGTTTTGAGATGGTGAGTTAGAGTGATGTTTAGGATGAAGTTGGGCAGTTGCCATTCGACAGCCATCGGCACATATAGACTTATCTGACCCAGGATCAGCTATCTTGAAACTGTCTAATTTATCTAAACCATCTAACCTGCCTAAGCTATCTGGCGCGTCTGATCGACACACAGGTGGGTTTCGCATCACATATAGTTCTGTCATGTAGCGCAATCTATTGACGCAGGTTTTCAATAGCAAGGTTTCTGCCAGCATGCATAGCTGATCGACGCTTATAGGACTGTTAGAATCTTTAGAGCCCTTAGAATCATTGGCTGACGGACACTTGATACCCATCACCGTACCAACCATCCCTAGCACAAAAGCACGATCACTTTTACCTAAAGGTCCTTGATTCGCCCTAGTACCTAAAGCAGCATCACTGCTCATGCCTAAAACCTCAGTACTAATACTAAGCGCAATCAATCCAAGAATATGCTGCTGACTAGGAGTCAAAGACTTTTTGAAATCCAAGGACTGAATCGATCTATTCTGATTATCCAGATGTGGCAGCAGACTGGCCAATAATACTGAATCGGCAATGATGTCACCCGCTTCATTGAGCACTCCACCGAGCGATGATGCTTGACCGTGCTCGCGCGCCATCATGCCGTCGATAGCATTAAGCGCCATACGCACAAATAACGAAGACGGCAATAAAAGCCACAGCTTATGCCTATCCGTTGCGGGTTTAGCAATCATATAGGCCGTACCCATGCTCAATAGTACCGCCGAAATCGTCACTTGATTGGCGGTAACGTTTTGCGCCACCAGCGTATTACTTATCGGGCGTAATTGATTTTGAAATTGTGATTTTAGTTGATAGAGCGACATAGTGCTAACCAAATAGTGCTGATCGAATAGTGCTGATCGAATAGTGCTGGCCGATTTTCCAATAACTCAATGTAGCAGCAAAACCATAGCCGGTAAAGAATGATACTGTAGCCACAAAGCACTTATAAAGCAGTCAACAAGCTCTTAACAGGTTTTTAAAAAACACGCATAACTGCCATATAACTACCAAGTAGCTGTTACTTTGGTAAGCCACGAACCTTATTTTCTAATGGATACTGTCCGCTAACAGCCGCTTTTTAGCCTGATATGATACAATCGCTGGTTTGTTAAAAACCGACGAGTCCACCGACATGCAAAGCCTGATTACCCTTGTTCTGGTATTAATGCCAATGTTTATTGGCTTTGCCATTCCTTCAAACCCAAAAATGACCAAACTGGCTGATAAAGGCTTGTCTTATTTGGTGTTTTTTATTTTAGCGCTCATCGGTATCGAGCTGTCACAAGTCGAAGGATTGGGCAATCAGGTGACCGAAATCGCCCTTTATGTCGCTGTATTATCCGTTCTGACGATTGGTGCAGGTCTCTTTTCATTAATGCTGTTCGATAACATGCGCCCATGGCAGGCCAAAAAAAATAAGACAAAATCCAAAGAGCATAGCGTCAGTATCCGTGGCAGCCTAGCCCAAGTTTTTTGTGTAGTAATTGGTATGGGAATTGGGTATGTGTTGCCAGTCGCCTACATGCCCCCTGAAAACACCATGACCATTATGCTAATGGTATTAATACTGTTGGTCGGTATTGGACTAAAAGGCTCGGGGATTACCCTAAAAGAAGTACTACTCAATAAGCGTGGCGTTGAGATGAGTGTGATTTTCACACTAGCCATCTTGGTTGGCGGGCTTGTTTTCGCCCTGATATTCAGTGAGGTATCATGGACCAAAGGCTTGGCCTTGGCCTCAGGGTTTGGCTGGTACTCACTGTCTGCCATCGTGATGACAGATGCTTATGGCGCAGTTTGGGGCAGTGTCGCGCTATTTAACGATTTGATACGTGAGTTCTTTGCGTTGATATTTATACCAGTATTTATGCGTCAATATCCATCAGCTGCAGTCGGTCTTGGCGGTGCGACGAGCTTGGATTTTACCCTGCCGATCATTCAACAGTCAGGGGGGTTAAAGGTTGTACCGTTAGCGATTAGCTTTGGCTTTATTATTAATATCGTCTCGCCGGTGTTAATGGTGGTGTTTTCAGCATTGGGCTGATAGTCTGAAGGTGGCTTTAAGTTCTAAGCAAACGCGGGTTGCTGACTGCATGACTCGATATCTTCATCAACTCACAGTTTTATGAATTTAAAAGTGCACCACGTTACAGATGTATCACTTAAAATGAATAACTGAATAACCGCCTAAGATGCAGGAGAGAAAGCGATGTCTATGTGGGAAGTGGAGTACATCATTGAGCAAACCATCAAGCTCATCGATAGCGCTCAACGCCCAGCCTGCGAAAAACGCAATTTAACATTTTACCGCAGAAATCCCCTACCTCTAAGGTAGTGGGATGAATGCG
>NZ_JAKDUI010000018.1 GCF_030457785.1 Psychrobacter sp.
TATGTGATTATGTTATGGTAGCTTTAACTGTAATATCAAAACAGCGTCAGCGCGTCATCATGATGTCAGACGCCTTGTAGGAAGTGAGTACTGACCAATTACACTGAACAGCTGCCCTATAAGCCTATAACAATCGTAATGTTAAGTTTATAAAACGATCAAGCCTGCAAAGTGAGTTAATTTAAGTTGCTTATTTTAAGTCATTTATTTTGAGTCGTTTATTTCAAGTTGCTAGCCCTTATATCTACAAAGGCTAGGCACTTAATAGCTTAATCAGCGTTTGTCAAGCTGGCAACGGGGCACATATTGTGGATTTAATAATGAAGATGAGCCTAAAAAAAATAGCAAAAGCAATGTTGATCACAACATTCAGCAGCGCAATGCTGATGACCGCCGCCCACGCTAACAACCCGCCACCCACCATCAAAGCCGATGCACCCAATCGTTATATCGTTAAAAAAGGCGATACACTCTGGGATATATCAGGGCGTTACCTAAACAGCCCTTGGCGTTGGAAAGATATTTGGGCGACCAATAAACAAATCAAAAATCCGCATCTTATCTACCCAAACGACGTACTGATATTATGCGTGATTCAGGGTCAGACATTGGTTGGTGTTGATACAGGTGAAGGTTGTGCTGGTATTGAAAAACAGCTGACAGGTGAAGTCAGCGCGAGTCAGGTAACAGTGACCTCAACTGCCAACAGTATTCCTCCAATACCCTGGTCAGCTATTCAACATTGGCTGGATAACACACTAATTGTCGATCCACAAGATTTCAACACCACTCCCTATATTTTGGCCTCCAAAAATCGTAATTTAATTACTAGTAGAGGCGATAAAGTTTATGCCAAAGGCGTGCCACTCATTGTAGGCCAACGCTATGGTGTTTATCGTGAAGGTGAGCAGTATGTTGACCCCAAAACCCAAGAAATTATTGGCTTAGAAGTCACTCAAGTCGCGACTGGAATGGTTACTTCTACAGAAACCAATGGTGTCACCAGCTTGCAGCTGACCGACAGTTACGGTAAAGAAGTGCGAGAAGGTGATCGGGTATTTGTTGAGCTAGACAACTCTATACCGCCGGTGTTTTATCCTACGCCAGCGAGCGTCAGCCGCGGTGGTATGATTGTTCGCGTGATGGATTCTATCAGTTCAGCGGCAAAAGGCAGTGTGGTCGCTGTTAATTTAGGCAGTACCCATGGGGCCAAACCTGGCGATGTGTTGACGGTGTATCAAAAAGGACCATTGGTACGCGATATCAAAGACAACGATACACCAGTTCGCTTGCCAGATGAGCCAAGTGGTACGGTGATGGTTTTTAATACTTTTGATGATATCAGTTATGCTTATGTGCTCGACTCTGAACTACCACTCAACGTCGGTGACAAACTCTTACCACCGCCTTACTTGTAAGTAAAAACAGCAAAATAACGCTTGGTTTTGATTGCGGCATGCTAACTAAGCCTACATGAGCCAGATGATTATGACGGCAGTCACCTCAACTTTAACAGATGAACAGCGCGCTATATTGGCGCTGTGGTATGAGGTGAATGCCTCGTTATCGGCTTATCATAAACTTGTTACTACCTTCGGTAGTGCACAGATTGCATGGCGTGAGGCAGTAGAGTCGTGGCGACAACTAAAAATTCATCGTACCCACCTTCAGCGTCATGAACAGTCAGCACAAACGCTTGTGACTATTGATAAGGTTGAGCAAGCATTAGCAAAAAAGCGTTATGGTCTGCTATTTGCCGATCAGCCTGACTATCCTGCCCAACTTTTAAAAATATATGACCCACCGCCTCTATTGTTTTATCGAGGCGATAAATCTCGTTTGCAGCAAGCGCAAATCGCCATTGTCGGCAGCCGAAAACCCACCGCGCATGCCCAAAAAATCACGTTTGACATGGCTCAATACTTAGCACAGTCAGGATTTATCATTACTAGTGGCTTAGCGATGGGTGTGGACAAGCGTGCTCATTTAGGCGCGCTTGAGCAGGCAGATACTGAGTGTCGAGGTCGCACGATCGGGGTAATGGGTACAGGGATAGATGTGAACTACCCTAAGCACCAAGATAAGTTGTTTGCTCAAATAATAGAGCAGGGCGGTTGTATCGTCAGTGAGCTATTGCCGAGTACACCGCCGAATAAGCATACTTTCCCACGCCGCAACCGTTTGGTAGCGGGGTTGAGTTTGGCAACGATCGTGACTGAAGCCACTATTCAAAGTGGCTCACTCATTACTGCTCGTCTAACGTCTGAACAGGGTAAGCAGGTTTTTGCAGTCCCTAGCCATATCGATAACAGCAACGCCGAAGGCTGTCATCATTTGATACGAGAAGGCGCGACCTTGATTTATCATCCTCAGCAAGTGCTAGAAGATGTGAGTAGCCAGTTAGACTATCTAGGACATTTTTATCAATCGACGGACACACATACTGCCAATAGCACTCCGGATATGCAATCTACAATAATCATAGGAAATGAAGAGATTGCAAGTCCTGAGCCGATAGCATCGGCTGATATAAAGCCAACGTGCAGTCCAGTGACTGTCCCTGAGCATTTGAAGCAGATTTATGAGCAGCTTGATTGGCACGGTCAGGATTTAGATGCGTTATTATTAGTCACTGAGGTTGCACCCGCGCAGCTGATTGGTCAGTTGATGGAGTTAGAGTTGTTGGGGGTTATTAGTGTGCAGGGTGGTCGTTACTTACGTGTCTAAAAGTTGATTTCATTATCCTCCAGTATTCTCGTATCACTGCTCTTAAGTTCTACAGATGATCGCTGTTTTGGTGGTTTTCATACACTACCAGTCTAGATTTTTTTGCTGTGTTATCATAAACACTTAACTTCCTATCTTTGCATATCCTCCAAATCATGACGCAATCCTCTTCGTTAATTACTGAATCTGTCGCTCAAGCTGCTCAGTGGCTCAAATCAGGGCAGCTGCTTGCTTATCCAACCGAGAGCGTCTGGGGTATTGGGTGTGATCCATATGATCTAAAAGCGGTTCGGCGGATTTTGAGCATCAAGCAGCGACCAGAATCCAAAGGCATGATAGTTATCACTGATAGTATAGAGCGCTTAGCGCCACTGTTAGAGCCTCTGACAGAGGCTCAGCGCCATCCTATCGTGATGAGCTGGCATAGCGATAGCGAAAATACAGATCCGCACTATCAGCAAGCACATACTTGGCTGTTACCTATACCAAATACCCTTGTGAGAAGTATCCCTACTTGGATAACGGGTCAACATCAGACGGTAGCAGTACGAGTAATTGCTCATCCTGTCGTTCGACAGCTGTGCCGCCAGCTCGTCAGTGAGCAAAACCTATTTGGGTTGCTAGTCTCTACCAGTTGTAATCCATCAGGGCAAGCGCCTGCTGTAACGCTTAATGACGCTTACCACTACTTCTCCGAGCAAGTCTGTTATTTACAAGGACAGACGTTAGGATATACTTTGCCAAGCCAAATCCGTGATGCCATGACGGGCTCAATCATCCGTTAGCGAGCAGAAATTACACAGGTGATAAGACAGTCAGCATGGTTTATAAGTGGACTTATAAGCGCCTCCAAATTTCATTATTGACAGAAATAAAAGAATATAGCATGATAAGGCATCATCCAAATTTTATACGTACTAAGTGAATAGCCACTATGAAACTAAACCCTGTGACCGAAAAATTTATCCTACATTGGGGCGAGATGGGCTCGCAGTGGGGTGTGAACCGTACTATGTCACAGATACATGCTTTGTTATATATCATTGGTAAGCCATTAAATGCTGAACAAATCACTGAGATACTCGGGGTTGCCCGCTCTAACGTCTCAAATAGTATCAAAGAGCTGCAGCATTGGGGGCTGGTGCAAAAGGTATCGATATTGGGCGATCGTCGCGATCATTTTACGACCAATACTGACGTTTGGGAGCTTGCCCGCATTATTGTTATTGAAAGACAGAAGCGTGAGCTTGACCCAACAGTGCAGTTTTTGCAAGATTTGATGGACAGTCCTGAGTTTGAATATGAAAATAATGAGGTCAAAGCACGTATCCTTGAAACTCAAGAGTTTGTAGATACAGTGACCTCATGGTCATCAGAGATGCTTAAGCTACCTACCAGTGTCCTGAAAAAGGTTTTAAAACTGGGTGCTAACATTAAGAAATTTCTGCGTTAGCCCTTGCTTGGCATGACCAAGACAGAATTTTATGCATTAATTTCTGTTTTGACTGAAATTAATGCATAAGAAAGCACTATCCATCAACTATTCACGGTAAATTCATTGGCGCTACTATTGCGTTATTTATACTCAATTAACGACCACAGTTAAGAGGGTAAAGACAATGAACACGAATCAGGATTTAGGCGCTTATCCATATGTACAAGTGATTATTTTGTTCGCAGGGATTGGTAGTTTGGTGGGTGGCTTGATAGCACAGCTGTTTTTGTTATTTTTTTTCAGGGATGCCGATTTCGCTAAGATTGGGTATCAACCCTTACTGTACGTTGGTTTGCTGGGCTTCATTCCGGCTTTGGTAACTGGGTTCATCGTTGCTAGACAAAAGATATGGCGGAGTGGCTATCAAGATATTGGTAAAGTATTTTTAATTGGTTTTGTAGTATCAGCCATCTATATGGCCGCAATAGTTCTATATTTAGGCATAAACTCATGGATAGAAGTGGGCGTGCTATTGGTATTTATGATGGTCATAGGATTGTTCGGTGCAATCAATTCCGCTATCGCCGGTTGTGTGGCTTTACCAAAAACATGCAAAAGTCGTTTTGATATAACGTTAAAAAAAGAAGACGATGGTTGTAAGGGTCTGCATTTTAACAAACAATAAATCAGGCAGTCCGTACATATAGGGAGTCAGACATGAATATTTTGATTAGTGGTGGCACGGGATTTTTGGGCAGCGCTTTTAGTAGAGAGGTTATAGAGCGTTACCGCAATGGTGAGGAAAATCACAACGATGAACAAAATATTGAGGTCACGTGGCTCACTCGCGATAGTAGTCATGCGCATCCAAGTGATATCAAGATGATGACCTACGATGAACTTGCAACGACCGATGAGAGCTTTGATGTGATCTTGAACCTGGCAGGGGCTGGTATTGCAGACTCGCGGTGGAGTGACGAACGCAAGGAGCAGTTGCTTGCCAGTCGCATTAATCCGACCGAATCCATACTGGCGTTTATCGCCCGTACTGATACTAAGCCTAAACTACTAACTAGTGGCTCGGCGATTGGTTGGTATGGGACGCAAGGTGAGAAACCGTTAGACGAAAGTAGTGATTTTGAGACTGATTTTTCGCATCAGCTATGTGACAAGTGGGAGCAGCTAGCATTGACAGCAACAGACTATGGCGTACCTGTGGCTATCGTGCGAACTGGTGTGGTGATTCATCCTGAAGGCGGAATGGTGGATAAGCTTTTGACACCATTTAAGATGGGTGTCGGTGGTCAGTTAGGCGATGGCCAGCAAATCATGAGTTGGATCAGCCGGGAGGATTGGATAGGGGCAACGATATTTATCATTGAGCAGCACCTTGCAGGCAAGAATGGTGAGTATGCTAATACTCTGCAAACCACCAGCGAAACACAGGCACGTGTGTATAACCTGACCTCGCCCAATCCAGTAAATAATCACGCTTTTACCAAAACGCTTGGCGCCTGGCTGAACCGGCCCACTGTTTTTACTTTACCAGCGTTTCTGTTGAAGTTGATGTTTGGAGAGATGTCAATACTACTGATTGAAGGACAAAAGGTGTTGCCGCAAGCATTACAAAACGCAGGTTATGAGTTTAAACATCCAACGCTTAAGCAAGCATTAGAAAAGCAAAACCATAGCTGACTAAAACGAGTTGTTTCATGTGAAACAGACTGAGGCGTTTATGAATGATATTGAGAGCAGCACCACAGCCACGGTGCCCAGCTATCCGAAGGGTAAGGTCATAGCTCTCTACGGGGTGTTGGGTGGAGCGGTAGGAGGCTTAATTATCGCCTCATATACAAGTGTAAGGTCTGTCATTGAAAGAGGTGCTTCAATACATGAAGTAGCAGACATTATTGTAGTGCTATCAGTTGCTACAGTTTTTGGTTCTATTCTGGGTCTGCTGCCTGCATTGTTGACTGGCTATATCGCATATAAGTTGGAGCTTTATTTTGATTCTATAAGAAAGGTACTGCCCCTCTTTGTAATCGGTTTTATGTGCACTTTTCTATGCGTGTTTTGGTATATTTTAGGGTCGTACTCGACAGACTCTGCAATAAATATCATCCTAATATGCTGTATCGGTGGCACCAGTGCCATAGTTACAGGTCTTGTTGCACTACCCAAAAACAAATAAAATTTACTCGTTAATTTCAGTTTTGACAGAAATAAAGTAAATAATACTAAGCCAGTTGAATCAAGTAGTTGCGCTAGTAAGACAGCTACTGCTTATCATCAAGTAAGGAGAACATCATGCGTCATCCTTCGTTAGCCAGTATTGAATGGCAAGATTTGCGTCAGCTTAGTCTGAGCGAGACTGTTTATAATATTTTTTTATCATTACCTTTTCTATTACTGTCATGGTGGAGCGCGTGGCAAGGGTGGTGGTTACTTGCACTTGTAGCGACATTCTTCTTTTTTACCGCTGCACTGAGACAAGCGCATGATTGTTATCATCGAACGCTAGGAGTGGGGAGAGTTGCCACCGAGCTCATGCTGTTTTTTCTCAGTATCACGATGCTCTGTAGCACACATGCTATTCGGCATACTCATCTCAACCATCACCGAGATCCGCTTGGTGACAGCGATGTTGAGGGTAACTGGGCACGCTTGCCATGGTATAAGGCAATATTAGGTGGCGGGTTGTTCTCGATTGCGATTCAGTGGTTTGGGTTGACGCATGGTAGCCGCCGTAATCGTATATTTGTTGCCTTTGATCTGTTGCTTATCTTCGCAGTGGTTGTCATTGCTTTTATCACGATGCACCCAGTATTGGTGTATCACGTATTGGTGATGATATTGGCCAATACGATGGTGGGGTTCTTTGCGGTATGGAGCGTACATCATGGTTGCGATGAGGTGGTATATGCTCGCAGTGAACGCCATCCGCTCATTAATCTATTGACGTTTAATTTGCTCTATCACATTGAGCACCATCTATTTCCAGCGGTGCCGACCAATCACTTACCGATACTGGCTAAGCGCTTAGATACCGACGCCCCGCAATGGACACAGCAGCCTGTCATCCCCTTATTAGCACCAGTTAATAAGTATCCAGTAGTTAACAAGACCGAAAAAGTTAATAGCCTTGATGCTGATGTATCACTTATAAAGGAGTTGTAACATGATTATCCAAAACCATATCAACAGCCATAGAGAGCAGGCGAGTTTATCCATCACAATGTATTACGACGATGCGTGCGTGATATGCAGCACCGAGGCGCATAATATGAGACGACGTCAGCCAGAGAAGATACGTTTAGTTCCTGTAGAGAAGGGATTAGATGAGCTGGCGGTCGCAGGGTTTAGCCGTGAGGATGCGATGACCTATATGTGTATAAAAGACCGCTATGGTAATTGGTACACACACATGGACGCCATACGATTGCTCTATAAAGTTGGCGGTGTGACAGGATCGTCATTGTTGTTTTTACCAGTGATTAAGCAATTTGGTGACTTTATGTATCCTTACGTCGCTCGCAACAGATATAAAATTCCAAACTGGGTGACCAGAACGATATATGGCAAAACACTCACGCCAGCGTGTAAAAATGGTGTCTGTAAAATAACGCCAGACAAACGCTAGGGCATTTTTGAATATTCGACACGGCCTAATATACTTCTACAGCTAGCAGTTTTATAACCTGTCGTTTGTTGTCACGGCATTGGCTTTTCTACTTGAAACAAGAAGAATAATAAAGCTGATAACTCCCACACCTAAAGAGAGAATAGCACCTGTCACCAATGTCATAACAAAGCTTGATAAAAAAGGTTGGTGATAATCTAATCCCAAACGTTCAGCGATATAGACAGCCGCCATTCCTGCTAAAATTTCTGGTGAGACAAAACGAGCAATAGGCATCGCAAGATTGACAACCTGTAACCCTGCCTTTATATAGATGCCTTTTTGTAAGGCTGCGATAAAACGATGCCACTGTTTTTTGCGTGCAAAATCGTCAAGCAGCGTATAAAAAATAATAAAATAGCCAATACCTGCTGCCATGCCCATGATAGAAGGCCATAAGTCACCACTTAGAACGAGACCCCATACAAAGCTAGCTATCGCACTAATACAGACCCAAAATGTCCAAAACCCCCAGCGTTTACGCATTCTTCTACCTTTTTAGTAGTATGATTGGTACGATAAATAATACAGGCTAACCTCATAAGTTTTTGTGTAAAAAGCATGAAGTATTGATGGAATATGGATTCTGTTGAATATTCAACCATGATGCTGACAGACCCTATCCTAAGCGTTAAAAGTAAGCAATTTTTAACGTAAGACAATCTCGTTTTTATTGGTAAGCCATTGCTCCTTCCAGACGAGAAAGTAGACGTTCAATAAACCCTTCATAAACATCTCGACAGTATTTCTATTCATATTCGTAAAAAATCGAGGCAAATTATAAAAAATCATTCGCTCTAGGCTTGAAATTTATGCCAATCACCTTTATCAAGCAGCTATTGAGACGCATTAATAAAAACAATCGGTAATATCTATTAAGTACATGAAGTAAGCATGAGAAGTGACTTGCGATCAGCAGGTCTATCCCGTCCTACATTATCGTCATTATTTACATTTCAAGGAGTTATCATGAGCGAGCAAGACAACGTCGAACAAAATGAGAGTGTTTTAGAAGAAACGATGAAAGAATTTGATCCAAAAAACAACGCAGATGATGAAACAACCATCGAAAATGAAATCGATATTGATGTTTTCAAATCGCGTATTGCTGAGCTAGAAGGCGAAGTGCAGCAAGCCAAAGAAACCACCGCGCGCGCCAATGCCGAAGCTTATAATGCACAAAAACGCATGGAGCAAGAAGCTGACAAAAGCAAGAAATTTGCCCTGCAAAAATTTGCCAAAGAACTGCTAGAGGTTGTCGATAATTTAGAGCGTGCTATCGAAAACGCTGACGCAAACGACCCAGTCGCTGAAGGCGTACAGCTGACGCACAAAGCACTTTTATCTGTGCTCACTAAAAATGGCGTAGAAGCGGTTGATCCAGAAGGCGAGAAGTTCAATGCTGATTTTCATGAAGCCGTCGGGATCGATGAAGAAGCGGAAGCGGATACGGTCGGTACGGTATTGCAAAAAGGCTATAGCCTGAATGGTCGTCTATTGCGCCCAGCGATGGTACGTGTCGGGCAGTAACATTGTCTGCGCAGAGTATCGTCTGCACAGGGTATCAGCTTGATTTTGAAGTGCTAATCCCTACTAATATGTAGGGTTTTGACAAAAAATCACACAAAAGACATTTTTTGCCTGATTCTCGACTTGAAAAAATCAACAAGTAAACCGATATAAAGCAACAAGTGACCGATTAGGTTCACACAATCTAAGGTCTGAATATATAAGTAGTTAGATTTAAAAATAAATTAGGAGCATTTAATTATGGGTAAAGTAATTGGTATTGATTTAGGTACAACTAACTCATGTGTAGCAGTGATGGAAGGTGACAAAGTTAAAGTCATTGAAAACGCTGAAGGCACACGTACCACACCATCAATCGTCGCTTATAAAGACGACGAAATCCTCGTAGGTCAGTCAGCTAAGCGTCAAGCAGTGACTAACCCAAAGAACACGTTATTTGCTATCAAGCGTTTGATCGGTCGTCGTTTTGATGACAAAGTCGTGCAAAAAGACATCGGCATGGTACCTTACAAAGTCGCCAAAGCGGATAACGGTGATGCATGGGTAGAAGTGAACGGCAAAAAATTGGCACCACCACAGGTTTCTGCTGAAATCTTGAAAAAAATGAAAAAAACAGCAGAAGACTATCTTGGTGAAAGTGTCACTGAAGCTGTTGTAACTGTTCCTGCCTACTTTAATGACTCTCAGCGTCAAGCAACAAAAGACGCAGGTAAAATCGCTGGTCTTGATGTAAAACGTATCATCAACGAGCCAACAGCAGCAGCACTTGCCTACGGTATGGATAAAAAGCAAGGCGATAGCACCATTGCTGTTTATGATTTGGGTGGCGGTACATTTGACGTATCAATCATCGAAATCGCTGACGTCGACGGTGAGCAGCAGTTTGAGGTACTAGCGACCAATGGTGATACATTCCTCGGTGGTGAAGATTTTGACTCAGCATTGATCGATTATCTCGTTGATGAGTTCAAAAAAGAGCAAGACGTTAACCTAAAAGGTGACTCACTTGCTATGCAGCGTCTAAAAGAAGCAGCAGAAAAAGCAAAAATCGAACTATCAAGCGCTCAAAGCACTGAAGTGAACTTACCTTATATCACTGCTGATAGCGGCGGCCCTAAGCATTTGGTTATCACTATCAGCCGCTCAAAACTAGAGAGCCTAACGGAAGCGCTAGTACAGCGTACCATCGGTCCTTGTAAAGTTGCTCTTGAAGATGCAGGTCTAAAAATCGGTGAAATCGACGACGTCATCTTAGTTGGTGGTCAGACTCGTATGCCTCTAGTGCAAGAACAAGTGCAGAAGTTCTTTAGCCAAGAGCCACGCAAAGATGTTAACCCTGACGAAGCAGTAGCAGCTGGTGCAGCAATTCAAGGCGCGGTATTGTCTGGTGACAAAACAGACGTATTGCTATTGGATGTGACGCCACTGACACTAGGTATCGAAACAATGGGTGGCGTAATGACGCCAATCATCGAGAAAAACACCATGATTCCTACTAAGAAATCACAGGTATTCTCAACAGCTGAAGACAACCAACCAGCGGTTACTATCCAGGTGTATCAAGGTGAGCGTAAAATCGCCAACCAAAACAAACAGCTTGGCCGTTTTGACTTGACTGATATTCCACCAGCACCACGTGGCTTACCACAGATCGAAGTAACCTTTGATATCAACGCTGACGGTATCATGAACATCTCAGCAACTGATAAAGGTACTGGTAAAGCACAGAGCATCCAGATCAAAGCGGACTCTGGTCTATCGGACGAAGAAGTCGAGCAAATGGTACAAGACGCTGAAGCGAATGCCGCTGATGATGAGAAATTCGCAAATCTAGCGCAAGTACGTAACGAAGCAGACGGTCGTATCCATGCTGTACAAAAAGCGCTAAAAGAGTCAGAAGACAAAGTCACTGATGAAGAAAAATCAACAGTAGAAACTGCCATCACTGAGCTTGAAACAGCGACTAAAGAAGATGATCATGATGACATCAAAGCCAAGCTTGAAGCTCTAGACAATGCATTCTTACCAATCAGCCAAAAGATTTACGCTGAAAGCGGTGAAGGTGCAGAAGGTATGGACCCAAGCCAGTTCCAACAAGGCGCTGATGCTGCTGGCGACAACAACCAAGCTGATGACGACGTTGTTGATGCTGAGTTTACTGAAGTCGACGAAGACAAGAAGTAAGCCACGAGTGACACACTTGCCCAGTCGGCACAAGCTACTGAGTAGGTAATAGTCATTCGAGTAGTAGTTAATCATAGAAAAAGCGCACCTTTTGAGGTGCGCTTTTTTTATTTCATAATGGTGTTTTGGCGAAATTGAGTATGAAGTATTGCACAGAAAAGGCAGTTGTAACAAAAAGTTTCATATCTCGACCTTTGTAACTCGTGCTCTGATAAAGTCTTGCAAATCTTAACTCTCATACCATCAAACACTGACAGTGTGTCTGAAATAGTTTGTTACTATATATTCATCGTTAGCAGACAAGACGATAGGGCAAAAAGCCCACATGAACAGATAACTTGTTTGTCTTAATTTATCTCTAAGGAGAATATAATGAAAACTCTACAAAAAACACTTCTTGCAGTAGCTACTGGTTCATTATTAACTGTCAGCGCACAAGCTGCTGTCTCTTACGGTAATGGTTACACAGGTCAGCCATACGTTGGCGCCAAGGTTGGTCAGTTCGACCTAGATACCAATGGAGCGGATGATCCTACCGCGTATGGTGTATATGCTGGTTACAACTTTGACCCTAACTTCGGTATGGAAGCTGAGTTCGTTGGCTCTGACGATGCGGATTACAGAGGCGGCGACATCGACGCCAAAACTTATGGCGCTTATGGTACTTACCGTTATGCATTCCCAAACAGCGGTATATACGCCAAAGGTAAGTTAGGCATCGCAAAAACTGAAGTAGAAGCAAGCAGCACTAACTTTTCTGGTGCTTCTGATTTCTCAGATGATGATACCAGTTTGGCAGGTGGCGTAGGACTTGGTTACTCAGTGAACCCAGACTTCAGTGTAGAAGCTGAATACGACATGCTTGGTAGTGATGCAGACTTGATGACAGTTGGCGCGCAGCTGAAATTCTAATTGTCTAACCAAAGAATATCTCAAGAAAACGATCGCTTCGGCGGTCGTTTTTTTTGTGTTGGATATCAACCACTTTTCATAATGTAGTCCATGACGTACAGAACACATATAGATATTTTTTAACAATGTACGAACACTGAAATATGCTACATTGAAGGCTAGAATGACAAAGACAGGAATGGTGACAAGGATGGACGTTTTTTTTATGATTGAACCTTGGCATTGGCTGGTTTTAGGTTTTATATTGCTGATCGTTGAGATGTTTGTGCCGACATTCGCAAGTCTGTGGTTTGGTGCTGCGGCTATCATTGTGGCGGCGCTTTTGTGGTTACTCCCCATGTCTGTTTCTGCTCAAATTATCGTCTGGCTAGTGCTTTCCGCTGTGTTTTTATTGGCTTGGTTTAAGTTTATCAAACCTTTATCAGTAGATCGGACTAAAGCCGGTTTGGGCGGTAGTGTAATCGTCGGTGAAACTGGCATGATTATCGTACAGCCTCAGCCAGACAGAGCTGGCATGGTTCGGTTTAGTGTTCCTATCGTTGGGGCAGCTGAGTGGATGTGTCGTACCAGAGGAGAGCAAGTGGCCGTGGGCGAGCGAGTGGTGGTCACAGATATCGTTGGCAATGAGCTGGTCGTGAGTAGTATGGAGTCGCAGACAGTGACTCATAAAAATATGCAAGTATGATAATAGGAATGAGTTATGGGAAGCTTTAGTGTTGTAATGATAGTCTTGATCGCACTGGTGGTATTTACGGTGTTTAAAGGTGTTCGTATCGTGCCGCAAGGCTATAAATGGGTGGTGCAGCGACTAGGTAAGTACAGCCAAACGCTAGAGCCTGGGTTGAACCTCATCATTCCTTATGTTGATGACGTATCTTATAAGGTCACCACCAAGGACATCGTGCTTGATATTCCTTCACAAGAAGTCATTACGCGTGACAACGTTGTTATCATCGCCAATGCCGTTGCTTATATTAATATCGTGCGCCCTGACAAAGCTGTTTATGGCATTGAAGACTATGAGTATGGTATACGCAATCTCGTGCAGACTTCTTTGCGTTCAATCATCGGTGAAATGGATTTGGACAACGCATTGTCTAGTCGTGAGGAAATCAAAACCAAGCTGAAACATGCCATCTCAGCAGATATTTCGGACTGGGGTATTACTCTCAAAACGGTAGAGATTCAAGACATTAATCCTTCAGAAACCATGCAAGCCTCCATGGAAGAGCAAGCGGCAGCAGAGCGTCTTCGTCGTGCGACAGTGACCCGTGCGGACGGTCAAAAGCAAGCCGCTATCTTAGAAGCCGATGGCCGTTTGGAGGCTTCACGCCGTGATGCGGAGGCGCAAGTGGTGTTGGCGAGAGGTTCAGAAGAGTCTATTCGCTTGATTAGCAATGCGATGGGTGAGGAAGAGATGCCGATCGTCTACTTACTTGGTGAGCAGTATATTAAAGCGATTCGTGAGCTGTCCGAGTCTGATAACGCTAAAATGGTGGTGCTCCCTGCTGATATTTTAAGTACGGTAAAAGGTATGGTGGGTGATAAGTTCAAAGTGTGATAGATAGCGCGCAAGATACTTAGCATGAGCACTGCATAAAAAAAGACCTCGTTGAGGTCTTTTTTATTGGCTTATACTTTCGTAAGTGCTGTTTATGCTAAATAGCTTTGGAAAAACGATCTTTGTGTTTTTTCTCTAGATATTCATCAAACACCATGGCGACGTTGCGACCAAGCAAACGACCTTTTGGTAAGACACGAATACCGGCAGCATCCATATCGATCAGTCTGTCTTCTTGCATCGCACCGAGTTGCGAAATCTCATCAATGAAATAAGTGATGGCGTCGATACCGAATTTTTGGTTCACGTCTTTAAAATCAACATAGTCATGACAGAGCAAGTTCATGATTACATATTCACGCAAGCGATCTTTGATAGACGTCTTGATATATTTTACAGCTGGCATGACGGTGGGGTTGCTTTGCGCTGCATCAATACTGGTCTGATAAGCTTGTAGGTCGGTGTTATTTTGTAGGATATAGCGCGTATTCGCATTGGCAATCTGACTGATAGATGAAACCCCAAAGCCAAGTAGATCACAATCGCCCATGATGGTATAACCCTGAAAGTTACGATGGAGTTTTCCTTCACGCTGGGCGATAGCCAGCTCATCGTCAGGTTTCGCAAAGTGGTCAATACCGATGTATTGATAGCCCGCTTCTGTCAGCGTATTGATGGTATTGCCTAGCATGGTGAGCTTGGCTGCTGGCTCTGGTAGGTCTTCGTCTTTGATTTGACGCTGCGCCTTGAAACGCTCTGGCAGATGGGCATAGTTAAACACGGACAAGCGATCTGGTGACATTTCTATGATGCGTTTTACTGTTTTATCCAAGGTGTCCGGCGTTTGATGGGGCAAGCCGTAAATGAGATCGATGTTGATAGAGTGAAAACCCAATTCGCGCGCTTCATTTAAGACACTGGCAATCAATTCTGCTGAGTGTACACGATTGACCGCAATTTGTACCGCGTCGTCTAAATCTTGCACGCCCAAGCTCACTCGGTTAAAACCCAGATTACGCAGCACTTTTAGGGTGTCATCACTTAGCTCGCGCGGGTCAATTTCAATAGAATAATCGCCTTCATCTTCAGGCAAAAACTCAAACTGAGTCTGCAAAAAATTCCACAGTTGCACCATTTCTTCGTCACGCAAAAATGTCGGTGTACCACCGCCCAAATGCAGTTGCTTAACCAATGGCTTGCTGTGACCCTCTGGCGCAGATAGTAAGCGACGTTTATGTTTAATCTCCGCCATCAAGTACTGCAAATAGTCACCGGAGTCGCTATTTTTTTTGGTGATTATTTTATTACAAGCACAGTAGTAGCAAAGGTGACGACAAAACGGAATATGAAAATATAATGAGAGAGGCGCACGGGCTTCGCGCTTTTCTAAAATTTTGGTTTCAAGCCCTTCTGGTATCGGAGAGAACTCCAAAGCCGTCGGATATGAGGTATAACGTGGCCCGGAGCGATTGTACTTATTGATGATGGCTTCATCAAAAGTAGGTAGCTGCTTGGTTGTGATGCTACCACGTGTACTGGCATAAGGGTTTTCTGGCTGCATAACAGGACGCGTGGTGGTCGGTGGTTCTCCAGCGTTATTGTAAGGCTGTTTGATGTTTTGTTCCGAATATTCTGTCATGAGCTATTCCTTGGTTTGACCATTTGTATCACAAAATCTAGGTCTAAATATGCAGTCATTAGTATAGCAAATCCTTGCTAGCAATAGGGTGAATAACGAGTGTTTTTGGACAAGTCAAATAGCCACAACTGGGTGGCTGTTAGGGTATTAATACTAGATTTTGAGGATTGAAAACACGACATTTGCGCACTTAAAAATAATACTCTATTATCATTAATATTAAGAATTTTACATATTAGGAAACGTGTATGTCGTTTGCCCAAGTTTATACTCGTTCGGTTGTCGGACTGCATGCTCCGAAAGTAATTATTGAGGTACATTTATCGCAAGGTTTGCCTGCATTGACTATCGTTGGCTTACCTGAAGCCGCCGTGCGTGAGAGTAAAGACAGAGTGCGCTCTGCAATCCTGAATTCTGGTTTTCAGTTTCCCAATCGCCGCCTTACTATCAATCTAGCGCCAGCTGACTTGCCAAAAGACGGCGCCAGACTTGACTTACCAATTGCGATTGGCATCTTAGCGGCAAGTGGACAATTGGAGCCAGAGGTATTATCAGCGTTTGAGTTTGTCGGTGAGTTGGCATTGAATGGTGAGCTACGACAAGTGACAGGCAGTCTAGCAGTGGCGCGCGCCATAAAAGCTGAAGCGAACGCTGCCAAATCACGAAAGGCATCCGAGACTGACGGGCAAGAAAGCAATGAAGCGCTGTTAGCAACATCAGAAGTAGCACAGTTGATAGTGCCCGTCGATAATGGTGGTGAAGCCAGTCGTGTCGATGGTGTGACGGTGCTCGCGGCAACCAACCTTAAAGCAGTTTGCGAGCATCTACAGTCTGTCAATAACGTGAGTGTTGGCTTTCAAGGCTTAAAAGTTGTGACTCCAGATATCATACAACAGCGAAAGTCTTACAAAGTCGATTTGGCCGATGTTAAAGGCCAGCATCATGCGAGACGTGCCTTAGAAATAGCGGCGGCTGGTGGACATTCGTTGCTATTTACAGGACCACCAGGGTCGGGCAAGACGTTGATGGCGTCACGGTTGTCAACTATCTTGCCAGACCTGAGTGATGAGGATGCACTAGAGGTGGCCAGTACGTATTCGGTCGCAGACAGCGACTACGACTATGGCACGCGCCCATTTAGGCAGGTCCACCATACTATATCAGCCGTGGCATTGGTCGGTGGTGGGTGTCATTTTCCACAATCTTTGTCAAAATTCCATATAACCTGTCATAATAGATATTATCGATAGGGAGTAATAAATGAGTAATTTTGAACCGTTTAAAGGAATAGATTTAATAGCTAAGCAATCAAATATTGACATTAGTGACTTTCTCAACTTAGTTAATTATAAAAAAGGTATCAAAAATAGGTTTTTCTATAACTCTTCATATCAAGTTATTTGGTACAAAAGCTTATATAATTTAGGTGAAGGTAATGACAATAGACGAGTGGAAGTTATTTTTGTAAGTAAAACGGGCTATGAAATGAACGTGAAACTACCGCTCAGACTTATGTTCAAAATACCTATTGGTTCTGTTTGGAAAAATGGTCTTATGGTCGAGGAGTTGGATACCGACCACCATGTATTTACATTACAAAAAGCGTTAGGAGAAGAATATAGATGAGCTATGCTGAAGAAACCGTAGAAATAAACTTGGTAAACTAAGCATATTAATCGGAGTTTACCATGACCAAGAAAATCAGAACCTACAGTACAGAATTCAAAGCAGAAGCCGTTAAGAAGATAGCAAACAATAACGGTAATGTTTCAGCCACAGCCAAGCAACTTGGCATAGCGATGCAAACGTTATCTAACTGGCAGAACAAAGCCAATCAAGGCAAGCTTATCGGCACAGAACAATATGACCCTGATCTCATGACGGCTCTTCAAGAAATAAAGCAGCTCAAGCGACAACTTAAAGTTGCTGAGGAGGAGCGCGAAATTCTAAAAAAGGCCACGGCGTACTTCGCGAAAAACAGTTGATGAAGTACGTCTTTATCAAAGACAACCAGTACCTTTTTAGTATTACCTGCATGTGCCGCGTATTAAACATAAAACCATCAAGCTACTACGACTGGATAAATCGTGAGATGAGTGAACAGCAGATACACCGTAACCACTGTGAGCTATTAGTTAAAGCGGCTCATAGTGAAACTAAAGAACGTTATGGTGTTGATCGACTACATGCCTACATAAGTGCGCAAGGGTATAATATTAGCCAATATATGATTAGAAGTATTAAAGAAGAGCGTGACATCAAATGCCGTCGCCACAAACGCTTTAAAGTCACCACTGACTCAAACCATAACAAGCTTGTCTATCCAAACATGCTGGATCAGCAGTTTGATGCTAAGCACCCCAATGAGTCTTGGGTCAGTGACATCACTTATATTTGGACTGCTGAGGGTTGGCTATACTTAGCAGGTGTTAAAGATCTCTACACCAAAGAGCTTGTTGGATATGCCATAAGTAAGCGCATGACCGCCGATTTAGTCTGTCATGCATTGAATATGGCAATTAAGAATAAAAGACCAAGCCAAGGGCTGATTGTGCATTCTGATAGAGGTAGCCAGTATTGCAGTCATGCCTATCACAAAATTATCAAGCAGCATCATTTTAAAGGCTCAATGAGTGGTAAAGGCAATTGCTTTGATAATGCTCCTATAGAAAGCTTCTGGGGTACGTTAAAGAATGAGCTTGTATACCATCAAGAGTATAAAACAAGGTTTACAGCGACCAACGAGATCACACAATATATAGAGCTGTATTACAACCAAACTAGGATTCAAAAGGGTTTAGGCTATAAATCGCCAAGACAGGTGTGGTTTGACTTTTATCGTCAGGCTGCGTAACTAAAATCTCCCAAGTTTATGTGTCCGGATTTGACGGCAGGGGTCATAGAAGACCAAATGTTGACTATATATCTTCATTCTTTGAAAAGCAGAAAAAGAAGAAAAAAGAGAAGGATGGAATAAAATACGAAGCTAAGGTGGTTTTGAGCAAAGACATTTACCCTGTTAGCGATATTGATAAAGACGCAAACACTTTAATAGTTGTTGAACAAGATGGGATTAAGTTTGAACCGCCCCGACTATATCGGAGACTTGATTGCTTGAGTCAGGCAGCTTTGTCTGACTCAATAAAACTATCATAGTATCGTCTCTCAAACTCAAAAGGCGACACATAGCCAATCGTACTATGAATGCGAGTTTTGTTAAACCAATCGACCCATTCAAGGGTTGCTAATTCAACATCACACGCATCCCGCCACTGCTGTTTTAAATATTCAATCACCTCCGTTTTATAAAGTCCGTTAGCCGTTTCAGCCAACGCATTATCGTATGAATCACCTGTCGTGCCAACAGATGCAAT
>NZ_JAKDUI010000019.1 GCF_030457785.1 Psychrobacter sp.
TTCATTGTACGTAATGTCCTGAAGCACCACGCACATAACTTTACAGGCGCTATTTTAATGGGTAGCGCAGATGCCAACCCATTGACGAAAATACTTTTGCCGGCTAATAAATTGCTAGCAAAAGTTGCCCCTGCCACGCCAAACCCTGTCTTTGCTAACGTAATGAACAAGGTGTTGAATAGCCAACTAAAGAATCGCACTTCCACATCAGATCTTGCTTGGTTGAGTGATGATCCTGAAGCCATTGCAGCCTATGAAGCAGACCCATTGACTGGCTTTGACTTTACCAATAACGGTTTTATGGCGCTATTTTCTCTGATGGAAACTGGTCTAAATAAAAACTGGGCAATGACCATAGCCACAGACTTCCCTATGCTGTTTATCAGTGGTGAAGACGATCCGGTAGGTGGTATGGGCAAAGGCATTCGCAAAACGGTTAGCCGCTTGAACGACGAAAAATTTAGCAACGTAGATATCCAACTCTACCCAAACATGCGTCATGAGCCATTACATGAAAAAGACCGTCAGACTGTATATCAAGATATCTTAGGATGGATAGAAAATACCGCTACCAAAACGATTACCAAATCCTGATTTCCCTGAAGATATCTACCCAAGCACAAGATTACACTTTACGTGTTTGCTAAAAGTCGCCAAATTAGCGACAATACGGCAAGCACATTTTTCATCCAGATTGACGACTTACTGACCTACAATACTTACCTTTATTAACCGTTACTTTTACCTACCTTTTCTAATTTTAGGAGCTTTTATGTCATTACAACAAACCATCGAACAAGCCTTTGAGAACCGCAATGAGTACAGCCCGAGCACGATGCCGCAGGATGTACGCGATGCAGTGACTCAAGTACTTGAGCAGCTAGACAATGGTAGTCTGCGTGTTGCAGAAAAGAAAGATGGCGAGTGGGTCGTCAATCAATGGGCCAAAAAAGCCGTATTGCTATCGTTCCGCCTGAATGACAACTACGTGCAAGCTGCTGGTGATGTACAGTTTTATGACAAAGTACCGACTAAATTTGCTGACTGGAGCCAAGAGCAGTTCAAAGAGGCAGGCGTTCGAGTAGTACCACCAGCTATCGCCCGTAAAGGCTCATACATCGCTGCAGGCGCAGTATTAATGCCTTCGTATGTCAATATCGGCGCTTACGTTGATCAAGGCGCGATGGTAGATACATGGGCAACAGTTGGCTCATGTGCACAAATCGGTAAAAACGTCCACCTATCAGGTGGTGTTGGCATCGGTGGCGTATTAGAACCACTACAAGCCAACCCAACCATCATCGAAGACAACTGCTTCATCGGCGCACGCTCTGAAATCGTTGAAGGTGTCATCGTAGAAGAAGGCGCTGTCATCTCTATGGGCGTTTATATTGGTCAGTCTACACGCATCTATGATCGTGAAACTGGTGAGATTCATCGTGGTCGTGTGCCAGCTGGATCAGTCGTTGTACCAGGTAGCTTGCCTTCTGAAGATGGCACGTACAGCTTATATGCCGCTATTATCGTGAAAAAAGTAGACGCACAAACCCGTGCCAAAACTGCGGTAAATGAGCTATTACGTTTAGACTAGGATTGACTGGATGTTAAGCAAATCCGTAATGGTTTGCTGATAGATGCAACTTTCGAGTGCATCAACATCATGACTGAACAATATCATAACTTAATGATAAAAAGATGCTAGAGATCGCCTTTAGCATCTTTTTTGTATCTTTGAGCAGTTTAGGGCAATTTCTTGCGTTATAATATTTCTTTGTTTACAAACACATCATTTAGCAAACGCCTTTTACTTTATCTTCCTGTCTATTATCTTTATCGATGCTTATTTTAATGAGCGTCAAAACCCAACTGTATTTGAAAATCTTATGATCGAGTCCTCACTACGTAGTGCTACTATTCCTGTCACAGATCCTGAAGCTGGATTACGTCTTACTGAAATCTTCTACTCCCTACAAGGGGAAGCACTAACATCAGGTTTGCCAACGATATTTGTACGCCTCACAGGGTGTCCGCTTCGCTGCACTTATTGTGATACCGAATATGCCTTTACTGGCGGTGAGCGTCAGTCACTTGATGCCATCATAGCCACCATCAAAAGCTTTCCATGCAAACGAATTTGCTTGACCGGTGGTGAACCATTAGCGCAACCAAATGCCATTGAGCTGCTAAAACGCTTACTAAGCGACGATTATGAGATATCCCTTGAAACTGCAGGTGCTTTAACAGTAGAAAACGTCCCATCAGAAGTTAGTAAAGTGATGGATCTCAAGACGCCGAGCTCAGGCGAAGCGGGTAAAAACTTATGGTCAAACTTAGACTATTTGACGGCGCATGATCAAATAAAATTCGTCATCATGAACCGCACTGATTATGACTGGGCAAAAGACAAACTGTTTGAACATCAACTCCACAACCTAGTCGGTACCGTTTGGTTTTCTCCGATGTTCAATGTCGCAAGTGACATCAACGAAGACGTTGGCTCTGAGGTTCCAGTATTGGCTCGCGAGCTTGCAGAGTGGATGTTGGCTGATGCCCTACCCGCCCGCTTTCAATTGCAATTACACAAAATCATTTGGGCGGATGCCAAAGGCAAGTAGTTCCTGCACTAACGTCAGCGCATAAAATTAAACGTATAAAACTAAAAGATGAGGGAGTTCAATACTCCCTATATCAAAACATGCTTGAAGGATAATAATACCAATGATCAAACTTATATTATTGGGGCTATTGGCAGGGGCGTTTTTTAGTTCTACTTTTATTTTGAATGAGCTTATGAGCGCTGCTGGAGGACATTGGTTTTGGTCGGCTAGCCTGCGATACCTTTTCATGTGGCTTATGATCACTGCTATCATTGTAGTACAGCATGGGTTTGGGCGTATCAAAGCATTGACGAAAATCTTTTGTACACACTGGGCATTTTGGTGCACAACAGGTACGATTGGTTTTGGGTTGTTTTACACTGGTATTTGCTATGCTGCCGATCACGTAGCGGGTTGGGTGGTTGCTGCTACCTTTATGTTTACCGTTGTTGCTAGCCTGATTGTACTACTTGCTTTCGGACAGCGTTTTGACAAAAAGTTTATTATTTATGCATTGATCGTCTTCGTGGGTGTGGCTTTAGTCAATGTCAGCGAGGGATTGCACGCAGCAGAGATAGCAGGAGTAGCCTCTGCATCAGTATCTATGACTGATATGTTGCTGTTCGGTGCACTACCAGCCTTAGTCGCTGCTTTTAGCTACCCCATTGGCAACCAGTTGGTTTGGCAAGCATCGTTCAATGCCAGGCAACACCAGGCAAAAAAATCGCAAGATCCTAGTCATCAAGCTGAGTCGGATGACGTTCAACAGCTGATAACAGAAGCACCTTTATTATCGACTATATCCCCTGATGAGGTCATCCATAGTCACTCTGGTGTCGACGCCGTCGGTACTGCCCAACCGCAAACAAAGCTGCAGACGCTCATCTTGCGTATCCCTGCTATCCAAACAGATTTATTGCAAGATGCTTTCAATAAAGTCTGGCTAATGACACTGGGCAGTCTGCCATTTTGGCTAATTTTAGGGGTCTTCATACATCCTGAGTTGCCCGATACTTCACAAGTATTTAATACTTTATTAGTCGCCCTACTCGCAGGCGTCGGTGCCACTAGTATATTTTTATATGCACGTGAAAAAGCAGAAACCTCAAGCGAGGTTGCTGGAGTTGACTCAACCCAGGCCAGTGAGGTTATCTTTGCCTTGATTGGTGGCATGATATTACTAAATAGCACCATGCCTTCAGCGATGGGCTTGATAGGTATAGCTCTGATCATCGTAGGGCTTATTTTATTCGCAAAAGATGGTTAAACCACTATGTGTGGCCTATATAAACGCATGCTGCATACGCGCTAATATGGGCTATTTTACAACTAAATCACCCATCACTATTGATGGGCACTACTTGATAATACAACCATGGCTAATGATTTGATTGTTCCTGATATTTTATTGTATCTATTAGATATGGTTGGCGTCATTGCGTGTGCGATAGCCGGTACTCTGCTTGCGCAGCATAAGGGCTTGGATATTTCAGGTTGTATCTTAGTATCCATGGTCAATGCTATCGGTGGTGGTACGCTACGTGATATGGCGCTGGACCGCCATCCACTGTTTTGGATGACTGACATCAACTATCTCATCGTCATCACAGTGACCTCTCTTATTTTGCAGATGTTCTTTCATTTATATCACAAGATTGATAATGCTCTGAAGCTGTTTGACGCCATTGGTTTAGCAGCATTTAGCGTCATCGGCTTTCAGGTAGCGATGGCGCAAGATATGTCACCAGTCATTGCTATTATGATGGGTGTTTGGACCGCCGTTATCGGCGGTCTGCTACGTGATATTATCTGCAATGAGATACCGCTAGTACTACAACGAGAGATTTATATCACTGCCAGTATCGCAGGGTCTGTGACCTATTTATTTTTGCAATATTTAGGATTTCCCGCGGGTATCAATGAGTCTATTATGCTGCTCGTTATCTTTGCCGTACGTATGCTAGCCCTTAGGTTTGACTGGCACTTGCCCTCTATTCGTTTGGTTGACTAAGGCAGCCATAATTCTATCGCTACTGACCTAAAAGCGCGAAAATAGACTGGCTAAACAGCTGATTGATATCACGATATTAGTCAGCTGTTTTCTTTATTAAATACGATTCATTTAAGTGCAACTATCTCCATTTTAAGACCAGCAAACACCCTGAGGCTGATTGGGAAAATTTGTAACATTACTGATCAGTCCATCGATTGATATTTATAAATAATGAGTGAGATTTGCCCATGTTGACTATCGCATTGGACCCTGCAGCATTGGTCACCACTTTTGACCCAGGCTCTTTGATATATTTATTCGATATGATTGGTATTGTGGCTTGTAGCATTTCGGGGACGATACTGGCAAAGCACAAAAACTTCGATATTTTTGGCTGTTTATTGGTATCGATTGTCACTGCCATCGGTGGCGGTACGGTTCGTGACGTCATCTTAGATCGACATCCATTATTTTGGATGGTGGATATGAGCTACCTGACCGTCATCACAGTTTCGTCTCTATTGATGCAAGTATTCTTTCACCCAAACTCTAGGCGTGTCGATAAGTTTCTCAAACTTTCAGATACGATTGGACTGGCAGCTTTTACCTTAATCGGAATCAAAATCGCCGATAGCATGGGGACAAATATTCCTATCGCCTTGTTGCTTGGTGTCGTTACCATTGTGGTCGGTGGTATCATTCGCGATATGATTTGCAATGAGATTCCACTGGTGCTACAGCAAGAGATTTATATCACTGCGGCATTGGCTGGAGGGGTCTTATATTTTGTATTGCATCATTTTGCTATGCCAGCTTGGATCACTGATATCTCTACCATGAGTGTTATTTTTACTTTACGCATGCTGGCGATACGCTACGATTGGCAGTTTCCGACGGTTGAGTGGAAATACTAGGCCGTGTCCTCATTCTGGAAATGGTTATAAAATGGGTACACAGCCGAAGTTTGTCGTTACTAAACGTGATATTTAGCTGTTTAGCTTTTCTCTACTACTGCCAAGTCCTTTACCATCAATTGCAGGCTTTGCTTACCATTCCATTCATTGATATCCAACTGGAATAACACATGCACTTGTTTGGCGCGATAATCCCATTCTTCATTATCAAAGTTAAAATAAATGGCATCGATGGGATACTGCACATCAGGGTAACGTAATGAAAGCTTAAGATGCTTGTCTTTTAAAACTTTAAAGCTCAACACTTCAAACACACCGTCAAATATTGGCGGTGCAAAACCATGACCCCAAATGCTAGCATCTGCTAAATACTCAGCAAACCATAAGCTAAAATCACTCGCCTGCAGCGCGCCATCAGTCAGTTTCTGCTCTGAAAACAATTCATCGTCCATTGCTGCAATGACATCATTAAAAGCGGTTACAAAGTTGTCGAAATTACCACGTTTGATCGTCAGCCCCGCTGCCATCGCATGACCACCAAAATGAGTGATCAAATCTGGATGACGTTCAGCGACTTGCTCAATAGCATCACGAATATGCACACCTGCGATAGACCGTGCTGATCCTTTAATCGCATCTTCTTCATCGGTTCGTTTTGTATCTGCTGGTGCAAAGACGATACTTGGTAAGTAATGACTTTCTTTTAAACGTCCAGCTACGATGCCAATCACACCTTGATGCCAGTCATCTTGATAGAGGACGATACTGCGTTTGTCGCTATTCTTCGTTTGCTGCGTTGGCTTACTTGGCGTTTGATCATTTTTTGTGTTTCTTACATCTTTTACATCGTCACTAAGCAAATTGTCGCTGTTTTTGCCAGTGTCGGTATCGGACGCAACATCGCTATCAGCAGCCAACATCTGCACAATGCTATCCGCCTGAGTTCGCATCTCACCTTCTACCTGACGACGAGTACGATTAAGCTGCTCAAGCTCTTGCGCTAAACGCTGTGCGGTACTCCAGTCTTCAGTCAGTAAGCACTCAATACCAATGCGCATATTATCCATACGCCCAGCGGCATTGATACGTGGCCCTAAAACAAACCCAAAATCCTGCGCATGCAATTGTTTGGGATCACGACCCGCTTGCTCAAGCAGAGCCAAAATACCCAGACAACAACGCCCCTGACGGATAGCGTTCAAACCATGATGCACCAATGTGCGATTGTTTTTATCCAACACACCAACGTCAGCAATCGTACCGAGTGCCACCAAATCTAAATACTGACTGACTTGCACCGTAGACTTACCTGCCTCACGGCGTATTTTTGCCAAGCGTCCCAGCACATAAAACGCCACACCCACACCCACCAATGCTTTACTCGTGAAAGTACAGTCAAGCTGATTGGGGTTGACCACAGCCTCGGCTGGTGGCGTTGCTTTAGTCGTGAGGTGGTGATCCGTAATAATCACCGTGATGCCATCAGCCTGCGCACGAGCCACGCCTTCATGACTTGAGATGCCATTATCAACAGTAACGATCATATCTGGCTGATACATCTCAATGCCCAAATCGACGATTTCAGGGGTGAGACCATAGCCGTATTTGAAGCGATCAGGCACCAAAAAATCGACCACGGCACCCATCTTAGTCAAGGCACGCATCATCAACGCGGTACTGGTCGCACCATCACAGTCAAAGTCACCGACAATCAAGATACGCTGACTGGTATCGATAGCCACATCTAACAGGCGCACTGCTTCACTCACGCCGTGCAACGTTTCGGCAGGCAATAGACCAGACAACCCAGTTTCTAGTTCATCAGGCTGCGTGATGCCTCGACCCGCGTACAAACGAGCAAGCGTTAGTGACTGAGCAGCAAGAGTGTGCAATTCGGTTGGCAACTCATCAATGCAAGTTGCGGTATAACGGGGGGTTAAAGTTAGCATGCAGGTATTCTACTGGCTTTGATAGCTGGTCACAATGCTAATTTATAGCACTTTGGTTTATCATTCATCATTGCTTTACATTGTGAGATGGCATATTTTATTATCGGTATTACACATTTAGTTAGCTCCACGAACTGGCATGGAATCAAGTAGACAACCGATCAAAACTGTTTACAAAAACAGTGCATAGTGACCGTAATTTTCTGCATTTCGCTACAAAGCAATGATTGTATACCGCTCACAAACCCATAGAATGGTATACAAAACCAAGACTTCGATGATTGCTATCCATCGATGCGCTTAATAAGATATTTTTACCCTTTTATATTTAACCTCTTATTCTTATAAGGACACTTTATGAAAACCACGCCTGTCGCCGAAAAAATCCCCAATACTATCGACCCTAACCTCGATCTTGATAAAGTAAAAAAAGAATGCCTCGGTCTAGTAAAAAAGCGTGCTAGGGTCTCTGCAGGCGTGGCGATTATCCCGGTACCATTCTTTGATGTAGCAGTCGATGCCGGCATGTTGACTCAGCTAATTCCAGAGATCAGCGAGCGTTTTGGCTTGATTGAGGGTCGTGAGTCAGCAATCGACTTAACATCACGCGAAGTTCACTGGAGCGCTGTTAAAGATCGTACCGTCGAGTTTGCAGGCTTGATGGCAACACGTGGTATCGTCAAAAAAACCATCCAAGGCTTCGGTGGTCGCATCGCCGCAAAACAAGTGACCAAGTTCATTCCATTGGGTGGTCAGCTCGTCGCTGCAACAATGGGCTATACCATCTTTAAGAAAATCGCCAGCGACCATATCAATGACTGCTATAAACTGGCAAAAGAAATCCAAAAAAAGCAGCACAGTAAAAATGTGTAGATCCTTCGCGAGGTTGACAGCGGCCTGCTATTAACTGACGAAAGACTCTTAAACAACCCCGCTCAAGGCTCATCGCCTGAGCGGGGTTGCTTTTTTGGCGAATCATCTACGCCCTGCCGCAGCAGGGAAATTACCATCTGTATTTTATCTGTAACTATTAGCAATTCTGCTGATAAAAACTCTATACTGTTTTATTATCTTTTGCGTGACTGACGTGACAGGTTCATGAAGCCCAGCGGCAATCACGATTAAACGCCCTTTTATCAGCAAATTCTGCTGATAAAGGACTCACTAAGATAAGATACGTTCTGGCTAGCAATTATCTATTGCTACCAAACGCTCCCTTCCGAAAACCATAAAACTTTTAGAGGATTAACTCATGAAAAAACGCCTTGCCTCCACCTTGATGCTTGCAACTTTTGCCTTAGCTGGATGTACCACGACAGGTGGTGTGGATAGCACTAACGCTGGTACTAGTGCTGGTAATGCTATCAGCACCGCTAACCAAGTTGGTATGAATGTCTTTACCGCTGCGGTCGACAACCAATGCCGCAGTCAGATTGAAAATCAAAATGCTTGGCAAATCGCCAGTGCCGCCATGACCGAAATCCAACAAGAGAATATAAAGAGCAATGTTTGTGGTTGTGTCAGTGAGCAAGCACCACAAGAAGTTACTATCATTGAGTTAGGCAATGCTGCCATCGATTCACAGTATCGCACTCAATTGGTGACCAGAGTCGTCGCAGCATCTTTCCAAAGCTGCTATAGCAGCTTCATAAGTTAACTACTTGCTATCATTTAGGATCACCTGACATGAAAAATCCAATGCACTGTAGATTTACAATGCATTGGAACGTCACGGTTACTAAAATAAGCAAAATAAAAGATCGCGCTCTAACTTCTATCTGCCTCAGTAATCACGTTTGCGCTGCCTAGCTCTGCTGTCCTAGGCATGACTTTGTTGCGATGAAAATATTTAGATCGACTGTTGAGAATCTCGTTCACACCATCAACCAAATCTTCAATGACGTCGTCATAAATACCGTGATGTAACTCAGTATCGAAGTCGGTGAAAGGGTGCTTTCGAGCGGCGGCCCTTACATCCGTAATGCCATTTTTGCTATAAAAAATATTAACACTGCCATCACTATTCAGTGCACAGTCCAGTTTGCCCTCATCTACCACCATATCTATACGTTCAGGCTTGAAGATATAGTCGTCGACATCCAGTAGTTGTTTTTCTACTCCTTTTTTAAATAAAGCTGCAACGTCCATTATAGTTATATCCTTATTATTGAATATTTATGAGTTTATTATCTATCAAAGCTTTAAGCTCTATATGTTCATCTTATAAAAATGACTCACAATTTTTAATATACAACGTGTAAAGCTGCGTTTATGGTTGGTAATCGCTTTTCTACGGTGTATCTTTCTGTCAAGACACTACTCCACAACAAAAAAAGAGCCCGTGATCAACTGACTCTTTTTAACTTATCTAACGAGTTTATATAACTATTATCCATCGACGATACTATTGTCCATCAGCGGTTAAAAGCCTCAAATCAAATGCGCCTTCAACTCCAGCACTTTATCACGCGTTTTCGCTGCCTCTTCGAATTTTAAATCTCGAGAGAGCTGCTGCATCTGTTTTTCCAGACGTTTGATTTCCTTGGCAAGTAAATCCGGACTGCGCAGGATGCTGATATCGACATCCGGCAGATTGCTTTTGACTGGGATAGCCTGATTGTCATTGGCATCCACGCTCTCACCTGTGTCAATTTTATCGGTAATACTACGACGCGCGCCCTTAGGTGTGATGTTGTGTTCAACATTAAAAGCGATCTGTTTATCACGGCGACGGTCGGTCTCATCTATCGCTGCTTGCATACTGGGTGTGATACGATCGGCATAAAGTATGGCTTTACCATTTAAATGACGCGCGGCACGACCGATGGTCTGAATCAGCGAGCGCTCAGAGCGCAAAAAGCCTTCCTTATCTGCATCAAATATCGCCACCAGTGATACTTCAGGCATATCCAAACCTTCACGTAAAAGATTGATACCGACCAGCACATCATGCACGCCTGTGCGAAGCTCATGGATGATTTGCATGCGCTCCACGGTATCGATATCTGAATGCAAGTATGCAACCTTCACATCGTATTCTTTTAGATAGCTGGTGAGGTCTTCTGACATACGCTTGGTCAAAGTGGTAATCAGCACACGCTCATCGTTTTCACGGCGTTTGGTAATCTCTGACAATACGTCATCAACCTGCGTGAGCACAGGACGAATCTCGATTTCTGGGTCAATCAACCCTGTTGGCCGCACCACCTGCTCGACCACTTGTTCACTATGCTCCAGCTCATACACTGCTGGCGTCGCGCTCACATAAATCGTCTTGGGCTTGATGCGTTCCCACTCTTCAAATTTCATCGGACGGTTGTTCATCGCACTCGGCAAGCGAAAACCATAATTAACCAAGTTTTCTTTGCGGGATCTGTCGCCTTTATACATCGCCCCTATCTGAGAGACCGTCACATGTGACTCATCCAAAAACAGCAGCGCATCTTCTGGAATATAATCAAACAACGTCGGAGGCGCTTCACCTGACGGTCGACCGGAGAGGTGCTGTGAGTAGTTTTCGATGCCATTACAATAACCGAGCTGCTGAATCATCTCAAGGTCGTATTGAGTACGTTCTTTGAGGCGCTGTGCTTCAATCAGTTTATTGTTATCACGAAAGTACTCTAAACGAGGCTCAAGCTCGGCGCGAATGGTTTCGCTAGCTGCCTCCAGTCTGTTGCGCGGTGTCACATAGTGCGACTTTGGATAAATAGTGATACGTGGCACGCTACGGACAGTTTTGCCCGTCAAAGGGTCAAACCACGTGATTTTTTCTACTTCATCGTCAAACAAATGCACTCGGACAGCCAGCTGCTCAGACTCAGCAGGATAAATATCCAATAGCTCGCCGCGTAATCGATAAGTACCGCGACCGAAATCCAGCTCGTTACGGGTGTACTGCATTTCAACCAAGCGCTTAATCGTCGCTGTTCGATCTATTCGATCCCCAACCACGACATGTAGCAGCATTTTCAGATAGCTCTCTGGATCACCAAGACCGTATATACAAGAGACAGAAGCGACAATAATCGCATCGCGGCGCTCAAGTAGCGCACGTGTCGCTGATAGACGCATTTGGTCGATATGATCATTGATGGCACTGTCTTTTTCGATAAAAGTATCACTAGCAGCGACATAAGCTTCTGGCTGATAGTAATCATAGTAACTGACAAAATACTCTACCGCATTGTTTGGAAAAAACGACTTAAATTCCCCATACAGCTGAGCTGCGAGTGTTTTGTTGTGCGCCATGATGATCGTTGGGCGCTGACATTCAGAAATGACTTTTGCCATCGTATAGGTCTTACCAGAACCGGTCACCCCAAGCAATAACTGCTCATCCATATCAGCGTTGATGCCGTTGACCAACTTTTTGATCGCTTTTGGCTGATCTCCTGCTGGCTCAAAGTCCGTCACCATCTCAAAGGCTCGGCTCGATATTTGCGTCCCTGACGCATTGACACCACTGATCTCAGCCTCGTCTTGAAGCTGTGTGGCCAACTGGTTTAACTGACGTGATGAGCGAGGTTCAGGCATTCGCATAATGGCTGTCTTCTCTTAGATATTTATTACAACATGGGGGCTTCACCCTATGTTTTAAAGGATAAGTTCTGGCTATTATCCAATACCAATAGCATCGTTATTTACTCAGTAAACAACGCCTATAAATACACAGAAACATTCGGATATTTTGAACGCTCTTACGAATTAAAGCGGTGTTCAGAGAGGTCATATCATGGCTCTGTTGATTATTTTTTAGGATTTACACTTTTGCATTTGAACCAAATTAGCAGATATCTTTTCGAGCACTCAACCCGACGACTTTTTTGTCTAAAGACCATTTAACATGACGTGCGATTATCTTTAGTCTAGTTTTCGATACTCATCACAGCCTCTTTGATCACCATTATCACAAGCGTCACCGTACCACTTTTTAGCCTGTACCAAGCTTTGGCGTATCCCTCGGCCATTAGCGTACATCAATCCAAGATTGAACTGAGCTATCGCGTGGTTTTGGTTGGCAGACTTTCGATACCATTCAAGCGCCTTGCTGTCATCTTGACGTACGCCCTCGCCTTGGTCGTACAGTAGTCCAAGAATATATTGAGCTTCAGCATCCTTTTGGCTAGCAGACTTTTTCAGCCACTGCGTAGCCTTAGAATAATCCTGACGCACGCCGTCGCCTTGGTCGTACATCAGTCCAAGCATAAATTGAGCATCAGCATTCCCTTGGCTAGCAGATTTTTCAAACCACTGCACAGCCTTAAAATAATCCTGACGCACGCCGTCGCCTTGGTCGTACATTACTCCAAGCAGAACTTGCGCCTCAGCATTCCCTTGGCTAGCAGCTTTTTCCAGCCACTGCGCAGCCTTGGAATAATCCTGACGCACGCCGTCGCCGTCTTTATACATTACTCCAAGACTGTATTGAGCATCAGCATCGCCTTGGTTGGCTAATCTCTGATTTTCATTAAAACCAGTAGCCATCGCTGACACAGACAGCATCGCTGCTGCTAAAAACAGGGTTGTTTTACGTATCAAAGCGGTGTTCAGAAGGATCATAGAGTATCTCTATAGATAGGTTTTGGAAGATGATTCGCGCATCAAATTCATGATATTAGATATATTGCCGAGCAACCGAGCTGGTGATATTTTGTATAAAAATATAGAAAAGGCCGCTGACTCAGGCGACCTTTTCTATTTTCAAGTTCTATCAGGACTTGCAAACCTGAGGTTTTTAGCTACTGCTGTGACGATCAATCAGACTGCTAATATGATCAGTTACTGCTCGATCTCAAGTGCTTCAATATCTGCAATCATTTTCGGTACGATATCATTCACTTTTTCCATGGTAGATTCCATAATGATAGGCATCACCTGTTCCATGTAGTCTTTCATCATAGCAGGCTGTTTATCAATAATGCTTTGACCTTCGTCACTACTATAGAACGCTATCTGAGCATCAACTTCTTGTTGCGTGAAGTGCTGTTTTGCCGTTTCCAGATATGCAGCAACCACCTGTTGATTCAGATTTTTCATGTCGCTGATATCGGTCATTTCTTTGCTATATTCACTGACAATCTGCTCAAGCCCCTCACGCTGCTCTGCCGTCAGGTCATCACTGGGCAACGACGCCAACATCGATTGCGTCACTTGCTCTGCGATTCCACTATCGCTGGCCATGTCGTCCATCATTTCTACCACCTTTGTGACCTCGATCAACTGCAGTAGGGACTCATCTGTAGGAGATGCCGCTTGCGCCGACAAGGTTGGAACCAGCATCAAACTGGTGGCACTGATGCTCAACGATATCGCGAGCATGGTGTTTTTTAGCATGGCTTTCACTTTCATAGAGTTTTTCACTTAATAATTATAGGTTGTTTGTCTCATGGGTAGTTTGTCTAATGGACTGTATAAATCAATATATGGTATCAAACGACATTAGTCGTTATCAGAGCTGCCGATATTGCCGGTATCACAGCTTGGACGCTCTAAGTTTCCCATTCGTAGGTTTTTGCGTTTCAGTGCTGCCTCCGCACGACACTGCTGCATTTCGCTTTTCAGTTCAAGCGCAGGAGCAGGGGTTGGCTTGCCGTTGTCATCGATGGCAACCATCGTAAAATAACAGCTATTGGTATGACGCACAGTACGTGCTCGGACATCTTCCGCTTCGACACGAATACCAATTTCCATCGAAGTATTGCCCACATAATTGACGCTGGCAGCAAAAGTCACCAGCTCGCCGACGTAGATTGGTTCACGAAACATCACTTGATCGACCGACAATGTCACGACATAGTTACCACTATAGCGACTGGCACAAGCATAGGCGACCTGATCAAGCATCTTTAGCAAGTCGCCACCATGCACGTTGCCAATGAAGTTTGCCATATCGGGTGTCATGAGTACCGACATATATAACTCGTGATTTAAAGGGGCTTTTTTGGCTGTAGAGCTAGTATTGAGTTGCGGCATAATAATCCTAAAATTTGACAGAGTAACGCTTTTTGGGTATCAGTATTATTTATACAGCAGATTGCAACGTAGCACAAACGGTATGCCATCCTTAGTCGTTGCAAATCCTATAGTCCCACAACCTTAATCCAACCTTAATCCAACCTTAACTCAACCAATGAAAGCGATAAGCTAGCCAAGCGACTATCGCGCTCACCGACCCCGTCAGAACTCCTCCCCAGATGAAATCCACTATTGCCGTATCAAGCGTAAAGCCTTTATATAATGCTAGGCTAGTAAAATCGTAAGTACCGTAAGCCATCAATCCTACCAGTCCGCCAAGTAAAAAAATATGACCGACCGATGCGCCTGCTTTGATTTGTGGGTAGAGTATCAATATACAAAGCGCCAGCAAATAAAACATATAAAACACGCCAGCAGCGATCATGTTTGGCTCGTCAGCCAGTAAGTGACCGATACGTGGCTCATAAAACAAGCCAGTCATGGTCTTTAGCCAAACCGCATCGATTGCCAAAAATATGACCACTGCTGCTAGGTAGATAAATACATAACCCATAACGATATCCCTTTAGAAAACCCTATCTACACCGATGCGGTAACGGCATTATTCGCATTGTCAAAAACTTCGTCAGAAAAATGCAGCGTGTCGATATTATTTGGTTTCACCGCTGTCACCTGCACCACACCGATCGTACGCTCTAAAAAACCACCTTCGCAATAACAAAAGTAAAAGTTCCATAAGCGAATGAACGCCTCATCATAACCAAGCGCTTCAATCTCATCACGCTGCTCCATAAAAGCGGTGCGCCAATCACGTAACGTATATGCATAATCAAAACCATAATCGTGCAGCTGTTTAATCACCATATCGGTTTGTTCGGTAAACTGCGTGGTTATCTCTTGGTTAGACAGCAAACAACCACCAGGAAATATGTGTGTTTGGATGAAGTCCACCGACGATAGATAGTCTTTATAATTTTGATCATTAAAAGTAATGGCTTGCAGCACCATCAACCCTGTCGGCTTGAGTAAATCATTACATTTGGCAAAAAACGTTGGCAAATATTCATGCCCGACAGCTTCGATCATCTCAATACTGACCAACTTGTCATACTGACCTGTCAACTCACGATAATCTTGCTTGAGTAGCGTGATCTTGTCAGACAGACCTGCCGACTCAACTCGTCGCTGCGCTTCGTCATACTGCGCATCAGAAATGGTCGTAGTAGTCACGTGGCAACCATAATGCGAGGCTGCATAGATAGCAAAACCACCCCACCCCGTACCGATTTCGATCACATGATCATCTGCCGTCAGCTGTAACCGCTGACTGATGAGTGCCAGTTTATGCTGCTGCGCTTTTTCAAGCGTCATATCAGGTGTCGGATACACCGCTGACGAGTACATCATCGTGTCGTCCAAAAAGCGCTGATACATATCGTTGCCCAAATCATAATGCGCCAATATATTAGATTTCGACCCGGATTTATCATTACTACGCAGTCGGTGCTTCGCTTTTTCTACAGCCGTACTCACTCCCGCAAAACGGTTTTCTAAAGTATTCAACACAGCCAAATTTCGCGCTGCCAATCGAATCAAGCCCGTCAAATCGTCCGTGTCCCATTCGCCATTGATATAACTGTCTGCCAGTGCAATAGACCCGCCAAACACCAATTGTCGATAGACAGTACTATCATGAATCTCTAATGTGACACTTAGAGAATGGCGTCCCACGTCCGAGCTACTGTTCACACTGTTAGAGACTTTACCAAAGCTGTAGCTCTGAGACGGCTGCTCACCAAATGTCTCAATCAAAGTCAGACTGCCAAACTGGATATGCTCTAATGCACGGAATATCAGCTTTCTGGCCATATGGTTCACACCATTACTCATTGGTCGCAGTAGCGTGCTTTGATTGGCTAGGTCACTCATGCGCGCCGTTAGTTTTTCTAGTTCTGTGACTGGCGCTCTGTTGGTCGGTCGTGTTGACATCGTATGCTTATCCTTGTTTGAATGCTGGTTATTTTAGGATCGAATGTACAAAGTAACTGGCTAATTTCTGTGCTTTTATTCATTCATGTCTATTGTTTTGATGGCATGCTTTTAGACGACATGGTCTTGCTCTGCTGGCTGTCTGCCAGTTTTTCATCGTAATTAACATAAGGTACTTTTTTTATGGCATAGAGCTTAAAGGCATGCCCATAAATACGTGCCAATGAAGTGATATTCATTAACGGATTTTTCCGTAAGCTATTGCGGACATTACGGCCCGACATCACAACACCTTCCATCTTGATACCAGTTTTTAACACCTCCCCGCGCTCATCACTGATATCAATGGCAATACGTACCTGCAAACTGCTATCTGGTTGTCTCTTTACCTTTACCTGCCAGCGATATAACTGGTCGATAGGATTGAAAGGCGACACATGAAAGTCTTTATCATGACAAAAATCAGTCTCTTCTCCTGCCAAAGAAAAACCATAATAATGACGTTTGTCCCATGGAGTGTTTGAGACTTCTGCCAATAAATGCGATGGTACTTGTTGCTGATCAAACCCTAAGTAAAAATTGACTGGGCTAAAGTATAAACCCGCATTGCGACAAACAACCAGCCCCAACATCTCCCCTGTCGGCGCACTGCCAGTATGCTCAGCAAATGCTTGCTGTAAACGACGCTTGAGTGCTTGCATGTCGCTTAATTCACAACTGCTCAATTCGCATCTACTCAATTCACAACCGTTCAGCTTACATGAGTCACTGTCATCTGATTCTTGGCTATGAATGTTGTTTTCCGCCTGACTGGCTGTCCCAGGTACACTGCCTGTCTTTAGCACACTATTTTTCTGTAAATAATCCTCAGGGCAGAACTGCTGCAATGCTCTTTTCTTCATAGAAAACAACATTAGGTTTTTCAGTCGTCTGCTTTTTTTTGAATGCACCATACTGACTTCGGGGAGCGCAACCCCATCGGCCAATGCGCTGATATTGACGCCCCAATAGCGATATGGATAGACAAATTTATGTACCTTTGGCAACAATCTACTGTGCCACGTCGTGCCACTAAATAGCTGATGAGGCAAGACCGTATTGGATGAGTTGTCTTTGATAGTCATAGCACTCTCTGCAGTGGTGTTGGTTGATTGCAATACTTAACTATTTGGCTTTGCGACGACCAAATATGCCGCGTTTTTTCTTTTGCATACTATCTATATCGCTAGACTGTATACGCTCAACATAATCATTTAGCTCGTGATTAGTCGTTGCCGTCACTACTTGACGTTTATTTACTTTGCGAGACTTGGTATCAGCCTTAATCGGTAAGTCTTTATAGCGAAAAGGCGTGTGCGCATCTTTAGCATCAGGTAAATGAGCCAAGTCCACCTCATCTTTTATATCGATACCATGCCCAAGTGCCTGACACACACGCAGGCCGCTGCGCACACCATCTTCATGGAATCCATTGAACCAATAAGCACCACAAAAATGTGTGTGCGACCCATTGCCAGAGATGCTTGACCACTTCGTTTGAGCATCAATCATTGCCAAATCAAACACCGGATGACTATAGTCAATACGCTTAACGACTTGCCGCTCATCGATGCCGTTAGTAACAGTCTCTGGATTTAAAGTAACCAGATAGTTATGCTTTTTGGTTAATCGTTGCAAGATATTCATGTGATAGGTCAACACCGGCTTTGCTGGTGCTTGCGTGCTTGCTGTACTGTCATTACTGGCTGTCCCTTCAGCGGACTCTTGTCGCGTAGTCTTGTTTGACAGATTTTCATCTATCAAGTAATTCCAACTTGCCCATGCTAATGGCTTATTGGGCAAGACGCGGGTGTCGGTATGCAGTACAGCTGTGTTTTTGGTAAAACGGAAACGGCTCAGCACAGCTTTTTCATTGGGATGAGCATCTTCTAAAATTTTAAGGGCAGTATCGGCATGACAAGCAAAAATCACTTCATCAAATATTTGCAGTTGCTCTTCATCGTTAGCACCCATTTTTTTAGTGCTTAATTTGTCAGTAGCTATTTGATTTTTATCTCTGATAGTTAATACCACCTGATTATTTTGTCGAGTCACCGATTGCACTGGGCAATTGACCTTTATCTCACCGCCTGCTTTGACAAACCGCGTGACCAACTTATTGACATACTGTTTTGAGCCACCTTTGATCGTGAACCATTGCGGACGATTAACGACATCAAGCAAGCCGTGATTATCAAAAAACTGAGCAAAGAACACCAAAGGAAAATCTTGTACATCGCTCAAACTGCTTGACCAAATAGCTGAAACCATCGGCAACAAATAGTTGTCAGTAAACAACTTGCCATAGCTTTGTTGCGCCAAATAACTGCCGAGTGTCTGCTCGGTAAACGCACTAGTATCTTTCCCTTGCCTGCGTGCATCGTCATACTCCCGACGCAAATTTTTGATGTGTTTATTAAACTGTATGATGTCTTTGATGAACTGCCAAAACTTTGGGCTAAGAACATTTCTGCGCTGCGATAATAAGGTGTTTAAGGTATAGTCAGATGACCACAAAAATGTTATAAAATAAATCAACTAAACGATTACCAC
>NZ_JAKDUI010000020.1 GCF_030457785.1 Psychrobacter sp.
TTTTACATCAATTATGGCTACGTCTGATGCCAGCATACTTTTTAGAACACCACCATATATTTTTTGGATATACTAGATTATGACTTTTTCGATGTGGTTTATGGTAGCGTTACTCGCTACTCTCGTAGTATTACTTGTGAAGTTTCAGCATTATACCACTACTATTTTTGGTGGTGTGTTGCTGACAGTCTTTGCCTTAGGTTGGATTAGCCCGGATGACTTACTAAGTAATGCCTCCAACCAGGGGCTAGCCACTTTGGTTTTGCTTATATTAATCTCCTATGCATTAGAAAAAACCAGTCTATTAACGAACATCACCCGCATACTCTTTTTTGAGTCCGAACGTTCTTCTTTGATACGTACCATCGCATTTTCGGGCGTATCGTCTGCTTTGCTGAACAATACCGCTGTTGTTGCAGCTATGATCAATGCCATTCAAAACGACAGCCGTATTAATGTATCTAGAGTATTGTTACCAATGTGTTTTGCCGCGACGTTGGGTGGCACGATGACATTAATTGGTACCTCTACTAATCTAGTAGTGAATAGTATGTGGGTCAAGCAAGGTCATGATGCTATTGGCTTCTTTGATCTAACGCCTATAGGTCTGGTCATTTTTGCCGTAGGTTCGGTGGTTTTATACTTTACCAGTAAGATCCTACCTAAAAAAACAATGAGCAAAGAGCCTATTGATGAGTACTTTGTAGAGACGAAAGTCGAGGCAAACTCATCTTTGGTCGGTAAAACAGTAGAAGAAGCTAAGCTGCGTAATTTAGTAGATTTGTTTTTAGTAGAGATTATTCGTGGCAACCGTATTATCGCACCCGTATCTCACCATGATCATATACAGGCTAGTGACAAACTGATTTTTTGTGGCGACGTGAAACGTATTCAGGTATTAAGCCAGTACGACGGTCTGAAGTTGTTTGCTGAGGATAGTGGACTACCGACACAGACCTTGACTGAAGTCGCTATCAAACAAGACTCAAGCTTGGTTGGTAATACCCTAAAGTCGACAGGGTTTCGTGCAAAGTTTGATGCCGCTGTCGTCGCTGTCAGACGAGAAAGCGGCAAATGCAGTGGTAAGCTTGGAGAGGTGAGGCTACGGGCTGGTGATATTTTAATCTTGGCAACGGGACCGGATTTTTCAAGTCGCAATAACATCCGCAAAAACTTTTATGTGCTATCAGGTGTCAAGCCGCAGAGTATGATTACCGGATGGCGTGAAAAGCTAGTAATATTTGGCTTCATCGGAATGATACTTGCCTCAGTCGTCACTGGACAATCGCTATTTAATTTGGCTCTGTATCTGTTTGCCGCTTTGTTGCTAACGGGATGCATCGAAGTCAATGAGATTAAGCGGCACTTTCCGATGTCTATCTGGTTGATAGTCATCAGTGCATTATGCTTGGCAAATGCTATGAATACGGTGGGGTTGGATACAAAGATTGCAGAGCTTGCTGCAACGGGTTTATCAGGACTGGCTCCTTCATGGACTTTGCTTGGTGTGCTGCTGTTAACGACGCTTATCACCGAACTGCTCACAAACAATGCTGCCGCCGCACTCATGTTTCCGATTGCTTATAGTATTGCAGTGGGAGTGGGCATTGACCCCTATCCTATGATATTAGCAGTTTGTTTTGGTGCCTCTTGTTCTTTTATCAGTCCCTTTGGTTATCAGACAAACCTTATGGTATTCAATACCGGGGTATATAAAATTCAAGATTTTGCGAGAGTAGGGGCTTTGGTTACCCTAGTTGTGACTGTTATTTGTGTTATGATTATTCCAATGGTTTATCCGTTTTAGATGCTCTTAAAAACATTTTATATTAACTTAATTTTGTGAGAAAACTCTATGATTAAAGCAACCAATATCGTCTGGCATGACGCCGCTGTTACTTCAGCTGAGCGCCAAGAAAAACTAGGTAGTAAGCCTTGCGTTTTATGGTATACCGGGCTTTCTGGATCTGGGAAATCAACGATTGCTAACGCGGTAGATCGTATGTTGCACAATAGAGGTTATTATACTTACTTACTTGATGGTGATAATGTCCGTCATGGCTTAAATAAGGACTTGGGCTTTACCGATGTTGATCGGGTAGAAAACATTCGTCGCATCAGTGAGATTAGCCGTTTGTTTAATGATGCTGGATTGATTGTATCTACTGCCTTCATTTCACCGTTTATTACTGACCGAGAGGCTGCGCGTGAGCTTATAGGGACAGATTTTATAGAAGTGTTTATTGATACACCACTTTCAGAATGTGAAAAACGTGATCCTAAGGGGTTATATAAAAAGGCTCGAGCAGGTGAAATACCCAATTTCACTGGTATTGACTCACCCTATGAAGCACCAGACTCTGCAGAGGTTCACTTAGAAACTGATGGTAAAAATATCGAAGAGGCAGCCGCAGAAGTTGTCGATTACCTGATTGCCAATAGTTATATTAAATAAGTGATAGAAGATGAATTATATAGATGTATTCAATGGCGACGCTGATGGTATCTTTTCGCTTATCCAATGGCGAAAAGCACATCCGATACACGGAAGTGACAAACAGCATCTGGTGACTGGTGTCAAACGAGACATATCGTTAGTACAGCAAATAACTGACGACTTGGCATTTGAGGCGCCCATCACCGTGCTAGATGTATCTTTTGATAAAAACGTGGATGGTGTTAAACAGGTTTTAGAAGTATGTCAGAGCCTATTTTACTGCGATCACCATAAAGCAGATAAACTGTTTGAGCATGAAAAGCTTACGACTAAGATTAATACTGAGCCAACGGTGTGCACAGGGCTACTATTGAATGCGTATTTGCAAGACAAATATCCTTTGTGGGCAGTAGCGTCAGCATATGGTGATGGGCTGGATAGTATCGCTAAACGTCACATTCAAAGACTGAATTTAAACGATAGCCAGCAGAGTCAGCTGAAAAAGCTGGGCGTTTTAGTGAATTACAATGGCTACGGTAGCTCGGTGGAAGATTTGCATTTTGATCCTGCTGAAATGTTTAACTTATTAGCCAATTATGAATCACCATTTGATATTGTTCAGGATAAAGAGTCGCCGTTTTTGCAACTGGAACAAGGTTATATGGATGATATGACCAAGGTTGAATCATCTGAAAATATTAGCTCAAATGACAAGCTAGTGGCTCTGTTGCTTGAGGACGCCGCGTGGGCTCGTCGTATTAGTGGTACTTATGGCAACCAATTAGCCGCCAAAAACCCTGATAAGCCTGTGATAATAGCCTCTCATAATGCGGAAGGCTCTCTTGCTATTAGCTTGCGTGCGCCAAAAAATAACCCATATGGCGCCAGTACTATATGTAGTCAGTTTGCTACTGGTGGTGGCAGGGAAGGAGCTGCAGGTGTCAACAAATTACCTAAGTCAGATATTGATGCGTTTATCGACACTGTGAGTAAACACTACTTGCTATCAAAATAACTAAGTAATAATTGTCATTTAAACCATATTTCAAATGAATTTTGAGGATAGATTATGAAAAACGTAAAGTTCGCTGTACTGCCTGTAGCAGGCTTTGGCACGCGTATGCTGCCACTGTCTAAATCTGTACCAAAAGAACTGTTGCCGCTAGGTAGTCGTCCTGCTATTCATTATGTCGTTGAAGAGGCGATCGCTGCGGGTGTTAAGCACATTGTATTGGTCGGTCATGCACAAAAAAGTGCGATAGAAAATTACTTCGACGTCAATGCGGAGCTAGATGGTCAGCTGCGCCGTAAAGGTAAAGATGAATTGGCTGATAGTTTGAACTGGTTGCCAGATGATGTGACGGTATCGATGATACGTCAGGGCAAGCCGTTAGGATTGGGTCATGCGGTATTGGCTGCCCATCCCATCATTGGTGAGAACGACTTCGCCGTATTATTACCTGACGTCGTACTAGATCCCTATACCACTAATATGTCTGCTGACAACTTAGCATTCATGATTGATGCCTTTGCTAAAGATGGTCATTCACAAATATTGGTCGACCAAGTAGCAGACGAAGACGTGCACAAATACGGTATTGCTAAATTGAGTGATACGAGTGCTGCTGACGGACAAGCAAAAGCAAATGCTAGCTTTAAGGTCGCAGGCTTTGTAGAGAAACCCAGCTTGGCGGATGCCCCGTCAAAACTGGCTGTGGTTGGTCGTTATGTCTTTAGTCATCAAATATTTGACTACTTAGCTAATACCAAAGCTTCAGTCGGTGGTGAAATTCAGCTAACGGATGCTATTGATGCATTAATAAGTGAGTATGGTGTCAATGTCACTACGATGAGTGGCAGTAGCTATGATGCCGGCGATATGAAGTCATACATGCAGGCGTTTATGTACTTTGCTCAGCAGCAGTTGGCAGGTGGTGAATAGCTGATGGAAAAAGATAAACGGTACCACTGTGCTCGTCAATCGAAATACTGGCAGCAACTACAGAAGCTTGCCATGCGATCATGGTCGCTTGCCAGTTTGTTCGAGAAAGATGATACACGTGCTGCCCGATTCAGCACGCAAGCTGGCTCACTATATATGGATTATAGTAAGCAATGTGTCGATGAGGAAGTGTTAGTCAGCCTGTTGGGTCTGGCTGACAGCTGTGACTTGTCTGAACGAATTGACGCATTAATGCAAGGCGCGATGGTCAATACCAGTGAGTCTCGTGCTGCTTTGCATACGGCGCTGCGCCTACCAGAGACGGCAAGTTTGCAAGTTGATGATCAAGATGTCGTTTCGGATGTGCATTATAGTCTAGCTCAGGTAGCCAGAATGTCTGAGCGTATCCGCAGTGGTACCTGGCGTGGGTTTTCGGGCAAAGCCGTCACCGATGTGGTCAATATCGGTGTGGGTGGTTCTGATTTGGGGCCGTTGATGGCTAAGACGGCGCTGGATGAGTGGGCGGATACTTCTGTAAATGTACACTTTGTCTCCAACATGGATGGTACGCAGCTGGATAATTTGCTGAAGTACCTCAAGCCTGAAACTACCTTGTTTATTATCTCATCCAAATCTTTTGGTACGGTTGATACTTTGTCTAATGCTAAAACAGCATTGTCATGGCTGCTTGCAACTGCCAAACTACGTTCAGGTACCGAAGACAGCGTGCTACGTCGTCATTTTATCGGTATTTCAGCCAATAATGAAAAAATGAATGCTTGGGGTATACATCCTGAGCATCAGTTGCAGCTCTGGGACTGGGTTGGTGGGCGTTTTTCTTTATGGTCGGCGATTGGATTGGCCATCGCTGTTCGTATTGGTATGGCAGGATTTAAGGAGCTGTTAAGCGGTGCGCACAACATGGATACGCATTTTGCCGAAGCAGACTTCGCAGATAATATACCGGTATTATTAGGTTTGCTTGCTGTGTGGAACAGCACTTTTTTACAAGTCAATGCTCACACGGTGCTTCCTTATGATGGCCGTTTGAGCTATTTACCTAGTTACCTCACTCAGCTCGAAATGGAAAGTAACGGTAAGTCTGTGACACTGCACGGTGAGCGTATTGATTATGATACTTGCCCTATATTATGGGGTGAGATTGGATCCAATGCCCAGCATGCGTTCTATCAGCTGTTACATCAGGGCACGCAACAGGTCTCTTGTGATTTTATTGCCTGCGTGCGCCGTTATGATGGCCCGCTAAAAAATACATCGTTACAGCAGCAGCATGAGCTATCACTGGCGAATTGTTTGGCGCAAAGCCGAGTATTGGCTTTTGGCAATCGTGCGGTAGCAGATGGCAAAGTTGATACAGGTGTGGTTACCGATAAATGCAAGTTTTATCGTGGCAACCAGCCATCCACGACGCTTTTGATTGACGAGTTGACCCCCTATAGCTTAGGCTCCCTAATTGCCCTCTATGAGCATAAGGTCTACGTTATGGCTAGTATTTGGGATGTCAATCCATTTGATCAATGGGGCGTTGAGATGGGTAAGCAAATGGCAGACTCGGTGCATCATGCTATGCAACACGAGAGGAAGGGGCGGTTCGACAAATCTACCGAACAGTTATTACAGCATATTAAACAGCTTTCTTAAAGCTGCTGACACGTAAACATGGTTGCTAAGGTAAGCTTATGAGTGCTGATTCTATAAAAGATTATATTCCTGAATATATGCAGACATCAAACCAAAACAATGGCAAAAAAACTGATGCATGTGTAATAGTAGGGCATAGTATTGAAGCCATTACTAGTGCGGTGGTGTTAGCCAGCTTAGGTAACACCGTGCATTTATACTCAAATATTGAAGTGCTAGAGCAGCAGCTGCAACAATACGATTTTGAGCGGCACTTACCAGCACTATGGCAAATGTATGTTCAACAGCGTCGAATTATCAATCAAGAACTGCCTGATAGTGCTGAGCTGTTGCTGCAACGCTATGCTCCCTCTATTGAGAATGGTGATAGCGAAAATGTGATATTGTATTGGTTGTTTTTGGATACTGTTAAATCAGTTTGGTTGGAAGATGGGTGGGTAACGGCTTTTAATCATAGCAGTCAACAAGGCCTACCATTGATTATGAGTGGTATTGAGGCAATCGGCCACATATCAGAGTTAGCGCAACGCCTCAAGCGCGCATGGGTTTATTATATTCCGTTTGCTTTTCTACAGGAAGGGAGTGCCTATAGTTCGATGCTTGCACCTTCTTTATGGTTGGTCGGTGAGAAAATGCCACAGAGTAGTACCCATAAGCTATCAGTTTTACAGCCTTTGCGACTCGATGCGCGCGCGTTTTTTTATGCTGATATCGCAACGATTGAGTTTGCTCGTAGTAGCATAATGGGTATGCTAGCGACCCGAGTGAGTTTTATGAATGAGATGTCACGCTTTGCTGATCGTCATAATGCTGATCATAATAAGATCGATATTCAGCAGGTCAGTCATATCATTGGGCTTGACGATCGTATTGGCAGTAGCTATCTACAAGCAGGTTGGGGATTCGGCGGTAACACGCTACCAAAAGAACTGAATAAATTGCAGCAGTCAGGGCAGGTGCATAGTCTAGATATGCCACTACTACGTTCAGTCATGCACATTAACGATGATCAAAAAGAGTTGATTTTCCGTAAGTTTTGGCGGTACTTCGATGGCTTTATTGATAGTAAAACGGTGATGATTTGGGGTAGTAGCTATAAGCCAAGGTCTGGACGTACGGTTGGTTCGGCTATTCATCCTTTATTAGCGTTACTGTGGTCTTATAATATTCGTACCATTGTGTACACTGATAGACCACAAACAGAGCTTATGGGACGCTATGGTCAGCAGCCGTTGTTTCAACTGGCATCTGATCCGTATGAAGCGTTACCAAACACGCATGCTATTTTTATCGTCAGCTGGTCGCCTCAAGAGCAGTTAGACATCGCTCAAATTAATCAACAAGCGATACCAGTATTTGACGCACAGAACGCATTGACAAGGAGGCAAATCGATAGCTTGGTGGGTGATTATAGGGGCATCGGTCGAGTTAAGTGAATTTGATACAGCCAATCTGAATAGATATGGTTGGCTGTATGTGACTTGGTAAGTCTACTTACTGTAGATAATGCTACTGTTCATAAATGAAAGAAAAGGCTCGCTATTAATAATTAGCGAGCCTGTTTTAGTTTTTGAACATAAATATAACCGTATATATTTTGACACTACACTAACACAGCACCTTGCTTACTAAGCCAAGTCTTTATCTCTTGGGTTTTGTGAGTTAGTAATTGTTCGTCACCACGAGTTTCGATGTTTAGCCTGATAAGAGGTTCGGTATTCGAGGCACGTAAGTTGAAACGCCAGTCACCAAAGTTCAGACTGAGACCATCAAGTACGGACTTATTTGGATTTTCAGCATTATAGTTTTCTTCAATCGCACTAATAATCGTCGGTGCATCGTCGGAGGTAAGACGGAAATTTAACTCACCTGAACTGGGGTAGGACTGAATATAGCCTGTGACCAACTCTGACAGTGTTTTACCCGTGATCGATAACAATTCGATGGTCAGCAGCCAAGGTATCATGCCGCTGTCACAGTAGAAAAAGTCTCGGAAGTAGTGATGGGCAGACATTTCACCGCCATACACAGCGCCTGATTCGCGCATGACTTGCTTGATGAATGAATGTCCGGACTTACTCAGCACGGCCTGACCATTATGTTCTGCAATCACTGCTTCGGTGTTATATATCACTCGTGGGTCATAGACGATGGGCTCGCCCTGTTCTTGATGTTGGTACTTATTCAAAAAGGCTTGTGCCAGCATACCGACGACATAGCTACCATCGATAAACTTACCATGCTCATCAAATAAAAAGCAGCGATCAAAGTCCCCGTCAAAAGCAATACCCAGATCGGCTTTATTTTCTAGCACCGCCTGCTGAGTAGCCACTCGGTTGGCTTCGATCATCGGATTGGGGATACCATTTGGAAAGCTACCGTCAGGTGTGTGATGCAGCTTGATGACTTCAATTGGTGCGTCTGCTTGTACCAATTTATCGATTAATAAGTCCACCGTAGGGCCTGCACTGCCGTTTCCTGAGTTGATGACTAGCTTTAGCGGCTGCAGCTTATCGGTATCGATGAAAGTCATGACATGGTCGATATAAGCGCTTTTATCCGTCAGTAGCTGCAAGGCTCCAGACTGGCTCATATTGTTGAACTGCCCAGACTCTGCCAGTGCTTGGATTTCAGCCAAGCCATCATCAGCGCTGATGGGTTTTGAGTGTTCTTTTACCAACTTTAAGCCGTTGTAGTTGATTGGGTTGTGACTGGCAGTGACTTCGATCCCGCCCAACGCCTGATAGTAACTGGTGGCGAAATATACTTCTTCTGTCCCTGTCATGCCCAAGTCTATGACATCAATGCCTGCATCCATCATGCCACGGATAGCGGCCTGCTTTAGCTGTTCGCTAGAGTGGCGAATATCGCTACCAATTACGATAGTGTGTTTCAAGTTCTCTAATCCGGATGTAGTATCTGCGGCGTGATAACGTTCGGACAAGATCTGTGCAAAAGCACGACCAATACGATAAGCAATGGCTTCGTCGAGATTGACTCCCAACTCTCCACGAATATCATATGCCTTGAATGAGTTAATAGTAATGGGATTGAGTTTAACCTCTGGTTGGTAGCTAGCGGTCGCAGAAGTAGACATAAAAAAGATTCCTTGCGTATAGGCATAGTCAGATAATAAAGTAGATTGTACGAGTACAAATTAATATGCGTTCAATGGTACACTAAGTGCATAGAGAATAACCTAAATGGTGCGTTGAGTGTAGGTTTTTGCCACTAAAATATCTACTAAGCTGTGCCGTATTCTAGACTATTAAGAACCGTTTTAAGCCAGATAATATAAAGCCAAAAATAGATATAAGAGTATCATTAAGAGCATCGCTTATGAGTCACTTAGAAGATAAAATCTCAGCACCTAAACCAGTGCAAGGGTCACCAGAGGCCAGCGGTCAACTTGACGACCTTTTGGCATTAATGGCCAGATTGCGTGCTGACTGTCCATGGGATAGAAAGCAAAGTAACCATAGCCTGATCCCTTATGCTATCGAAGAAGCCTATGAGCTGGGTGAGGCCATACAAAGCGACGATGACGAAGACATCAAAGGTGAGTTAGGCGATGTGCTACTGCAAGTGGTTTTTCATTGTCAGATGTATGCAGAGCAGGGTCGCTTCGATATGATCGATGTCATTCGCACTTTACAAGAAAAACTGACTCGTCGTCATCCTCATGTGTTTGAGGCTGAAACTTTGAAAGATGATGCAGCAGTAAAAGTACGTTGGGATGAGATCAAAGCGGAAGAGCAAAGTGCGCGCGAGGCACGTGGTAAACCCAAGCGGCGTTTGGACAGCCTCAAAGCAGGTAGTGCGCTCATGCAGGCGCAAGAGGTACAAAAACAGGCATCAAAGCTGGGCTTTGATTGGGAAGGAGTAGCAGGCGCATTTGATAAGCTAGATGAAGAAATAGCCGAGCTAAAAAACGAGTTAATAGATAAAGCTAAAGAAGATGCTAAATACAATATAAGCAAGGCCAACATCAAAGAGATTGAAAAAGAACTGGGTGACTGTATGTTTGCGCTGGTTAATGTGGCGCGTAAGATCAACCTCGATGCAGAAGCGGCAACGTTGACCTGCGTGCATAAATTTAAATCACGTTTTGGTTATATTGAAGAGCAGCTAGCGATAGCTGGCAAGCGCTTAGAAGACAGTGATATCACAGAAATGGATGCACTGTGGGAAGCGGCGAAACAACATGAACGATTGTTATAAACTTTCGTGTGCCAGTGTATTTGGTGCGAGTGCTATCCGTGCCAGTTGGCTTAATGTCGCTATTTTTGGCCTTGTGTTGGTTCTGATGAGGGTCAGTAACGCCAATACTACGCCCTGTTTTGATGATCCTCAGCAGGCTTACGATTATCTGATTGCCCAAGAGGAAGCTAAGGTTCAAGCACGAGATAATGCCACGATTAACATCAATACTGCCAGTGAAGGTGAGCTTGTATCCTTGCATGGTATTGGTAGTAGTAAAGCGCAAGAAATTATTTTATACCGCGAGATGTTTGGCCGTTTTAGAACTGTGGAAGATTTAACAAAGGTCAAAGGCATTGGTGCCAAAACTGTTGAGGACAATCAATCACGCCTCAGCGTGCAAGATTAATGGCAGCATTTTGCCCAAATTAATGCCAATATTGACAAAATAGCACGTAAGTAAACGTCATAACGCACCCAGTAAGCACAAAATTTGTTAAACTATCCGCTACATCCGCCTGATGAACACTGTGTCTGTCAGGAGCGATCAAAGAATACCGGCGAGGAGTAGATGCATGGCCGAGCGTGCCGCCAAGCAGTTAGAACTGAATAAATCTGAATTACCCAATTCCATTACTGAAGTCATCACAACATTGACCCGAGCTGGGTTTGACGCCTATATCGTCGGTGGCGGGGTGCGTGATACTTTGTTGGGTCTGCGCCCGAAAGACTTTGATGCAGTGACTGATGCCAAGCCACATGAGATTAAAGACGTCTTTGGCAAGCGCTGCCGCATTATTGGTCGCCGTTTCAAGCTGGCGCATGTGTACTCAGGGCGTGAGCTGATTGAAGTTGCCACTTTCCGTGGCCCACCGACCAGTAAGGGCAATACCAACCAAGAGGGCATGATCCTGCGTGACAATGTCTGGGGCGATATCAAACAGGATTTCTCTCGTCGCGATTTTTCGATCAACGCATTGTATTATCAGCCGCTTAAAGGCGTGGTGCATGACTTTTGCGATGCGCTGGACGACATTGATAACAAGATCATTCGTCTGTTAGGGGAAGCGTCAGTCCGTATCGAAGAAGATCCAGTACGCTTGTTGCGTGCTTTACGATTCAAAGCCAAGCTTGGCTTTGAGTTTGATAAGGCACTGGCTGAGCAGTTTCATGAGAGCAACTGGGCTTTGCTTGAGCAAATATCGCCGCACAGGCTCTATGATGAGACGCAAAAGATGTTTACAGGCGGATATCTAGTACCGCTGTTGCCGTTGTTATTCGAGTCAGGCGCGATAGATAGTTTGGTCATCTATCCACCCTCTGAGGCAAGTGCCTTAGTCCAGCAAGTAGCGATCAATACTGACAAGCGTATTGCCGCAGGCAAAAGTATCAATCCTGCATTCTTTTATGCAGCCTTATTGTGGGAAAACTACCTGCATCAGCTAGAAAAAGCGAAAAAGCGTAATATGCCGTTCGCTGAAGCTCAGATGCATGCGGCAGGTAAAGTCATCGACCGTCAGCGTATTAAAACTGCCATTCCAAAGTTCGCTGAGCAGTTCATCCGTGATATCTGGATTTTGCAGCCCAAATTATCCGCCCCGCGTAACAAACAAATCGAACAGTTGGCGGAGCATCCTCGCTTTCGTGCCGCCTTTGATTTTCTATTATTGCGCGAACAGTGTGATGATGCGGCCCACCCGTTATCAGAGTCGACCAATGAGATGGGAGTTTGGTGGCAGACGTACCAAACACTATCTGAGCAAGAGAAGCAACAAGCGATTGATGATTTTGACGAAAGCATTCGACGCGGTTCTTATAAAAAAAGACAGCGTAGTCGTGGACGTAATCGCCAAAACTCGGACAGTAAGACTCTTGATACCTCAACGGCTAAGCAACAAAACACCGGTGACAGTACAGCGAAAGCTGAGTCAAAACAACCAATGGCGCATGATTCATCGAATGTGCCAGCGCGTCGCCGCCGAGCAAAGTCTCAGTCCACTGCTGGTAAGCATGAAAATAGCCGCCATAACAACCAACAGCCGCAGCAAGATGCCGCTGAGTTAGCGCAGTTGCAGGAACTGTCACTGGCCAGTCGTGATGATCAGTCAAAACGTCAATCAAAACAGCAGCCAGCGCATCATCCTGAGCCGCTGTTTGTGGTAGAGCACGAAAAAGTCGTGCCGCCATTAAAAAAACAGCTACCTGAAGCATCAAAGGGGTCATCTAAGCGTAGCCAAAAGGCAAAACAACGTAAAACGGTAGATAGTGCTGACAAAGCGCCAGTAGAAAAACCAGTGGAAGGCGGGCGTCCTACTAGCAATGCAAAAGTCAGGCCAGCGCAAACGATTGCCAAGACTCCTGCACTAGTGAGCATCAATAATGCGCCGATACCGCATAAACGTCGTCGTCAGAAAGTGTCTACCGACAATATCAGTACCGACAATAGCGGCGCGGATACTAGCTCTGTTGCCCCAAAAGACCAAGCTGCGGCGAAATATCCCAAGAAAGCACCTAGGCCTGCTAAAAGCAGCCCAGCAGAGACAAGCAACGCTGCGAGCAGCAAAGGGACTGATAACAAAGGGCCTATACCGTCTAAGCGTCGCCGCCGTCAGCCAAGCAGCAATGCATAACCTGCAAATAATAAAGTGAGCTGAGCATTATGAGCAGTCATATGGCCAATGCCAATTGGGCGATGTGTTATGTTGGATTAGGAAGCAATCTTGCCAATGAGCTAGGAACACCTGCAGAGCATTTACAGCATGCGTTGATGGCTATGCAGCAGCACAAGCAAGTACGTTCGGTTCGTGTTTCTTCGTTTTATGCCTCAGCACCGATGGGTCCGCAAGACCAGCCTGATTTTGTTAATGCGGTCGCAGGGTTTGAGACCACGTTGCCCCCATTTGAGTTATTGGCATTTTGCCAACAGCTAGAATCGCAAGCAAAACGTGCGCGCTTGCGTCGCTGGGGCGAGCGTAGTCTGGATGTTGATGTTTTGCTCTATGATCAGCGACAAATCACTGAGCCAACATTGACCATACCGCACGCTGGATTGCTCGAGCGCAACTTTGTTTTGGTACCACTACGTGAGTTGGAACCCGCGCTTATCATCGCTGGAAAAGCCATAGAAAAACATGCTTATAGCAGCGACTGGACAGGCTTAACGCTATTATCGGATGGCTAATCAATACGCTAACAATAAACTGAACAGCCTTCAGTAGCTGATTCATAGTATTGCAGATTAATCGAGGGTCATATGACGACATTATCCACCCTAAACAAGCTGAAAAAAGAGGGTACCAAGTTTACTTGCTTAACCTGCTACGATGCCATGTTTGCTCGTATGATGGATAAGGCGCAGATTGATACCATTTTAATTGGTGATAGTCTGGGAATGGTCGTGCAAGGCCATGACTCCACGTTACCTGTAACGATTGATGATATGGCGTATCATACCGCCAATATCGCGCGCAGTAATGACAGCGCATTGATTTTGGCTGATCTGCCTTTTATGAGTTATGTAACCCTGCCGGAAGCGGTAACCAATAGTCGCAAGCTCATGCAAGCAGGTGCGCATGTGATTAAAATTGAAGGTGGTAGCGAGCTGTGTGATCTGGTCACAAAATTAGCGCAAGCGGGTACGCCGACTTGTGTGCATTTAGGTTTAACACCGCAGTCTGTCAATGTCTTCGGTGGTTATAAAGTCCAAGGTCGCGATGAGGCTGCGGCGGATAAACTGCTTGCTGATGCCAAGGCTGTGGTGGCAGCAGGCGCAGCATTATTGGTACTAGAGTGTGTACCCGCCGAGCTGGCTAAGGCAGTGACGGACGCTGTGGCAGTGCCTGTAATTGGGATTGGTGCCGGCGCAGATACTGATGGTCAAGTACTGGTCATGCATGACATGCTAGGCATGGCACACGGTCGAGTCCCGCGCTTCGTGCATGATTTTTTGACTGACGAGCGTAATGATGCGGGCAGTATTGAAGGCGCTTTTGCGCTTTATCAGCAGTCAGTGCGCGACGGTAGTTTCCCCGCCGAGCAGCATCAGTTTAGCTAATTTTTCGTTTTGCGATTATAGACAAAAGAATATTTCACCATGCCAATTATTCATCAGCAGATTTCAGCATTACGAGCCGACCTACAGCTTTATCGTGGATCAAAAAGTGACCACCCTAGTGACAAGTCGGAGGGAAGGCATCGTATCGCATTAGTGCCCACGATGGGCAACTTGCATGATGGACATCTGGAGCTGGTACGTATCGCAAAGCAGCAAGCTGATATTGTCGTTGTCAGCATTTTTGTCAATCCGACTCAGTTTGGTGAAGGCGAAGATCTAGACAGTTATCCACGGACATTAGACAAAGATGTTGAAAAACTAGCGACGGTCGGTGCTGATTATGTGTTTGCACCGAGTACCGAGGAGATGTACCCAGTATTACCGCCACCGACTGCTGTCATCGCTGGTGCTATTGCCGATCAGTTATGTGGACGGTCGCGTCCGGGGCACTTCGATGGAATGGGAATCGTCGTCTCGAAGCTATTTAACATCGTACAACCGGATGTAGCGGTTTTTGGGCAAAAAGACTACCAACAGTTAGCAATCATTAAGCAACTGGTTCGTGACTTGAGTTATCCAATCGAGATCATAGAAGCACCTATTATTCGCGCTGAAGACGGATTGGCGTTATCCTCTCGTAATCAGTATTTGAGTAAAGCGGAACGCCAGATTGCGCCTGTATTACATCAAGAGCTTCAACGTTTGGCTCAGCAACTGCAAAGTAGTCAGCTTCACTCACAACAGGTCGCCGCTCTGGATGTTTTACTAACTGATACTCACAAGCGTATCACTGAAGCTGGGTTTGTAATTGATTATCTAGAGGTAAAAACCGAGCAGTTGACACCGGTAGTGACTACGGAAAACTTCAATAAAGAAAAACCAAACTTGATCGTGCTGGTGGCTGCTCAGCTAGGACGGGCGCGTTTGCTAGACAATCAACTGGTGACAGTGAGTTAGCTGCAGTGACAGATTATGCTGCGTATGTTGCAGGGGTCGTGAACAGTAGAAGATAATCAAAATTTGAAGTCTCTTTTTTATTGTGGGTTGACTATAGGCTAAGGTGAGTGAGTCATGGATTTAAGTCAGGGTAGGAAGAATGGTGAATCTGAGCAGACGATAGTAGACTCAACAAACGCTGATAAGCTTAGTATTTTAGTCGTATCAGGGCGTTCAGGGTCTGGTAAAACGTCGGTATTAAATATCTTAGAAGATCTAGGGTATTATTCAATTGATAACCTGCCACTGTCATTGTTGCCGGCTGCTGCAAAAAAGCTCGTCAATGAAAGTGGTATCAATCGTATTGCGCTTGGGGTTGATATTCGCACCCCACGCGCCGATTTGTCCAACTTTGCAGAGACTCATAGAATATTAAAAGAGACTTATGGGAAGCGTGCTGTTAGGGTCGTCTATGTCACGGCGCAAGAGGGTACATTAGTAGCACGATTTAACGCCACTCGCCGCGTGCATCCATTGATGTCACAAGATGTCGACAGTGACAACGCTCGACATATCGCCTTTAATCTCCCTGCGGCGATAAAAAAAGAAGCAGAACTGTTGGAGCCGATTGAAGGTCTAGCCGATATCAGAATTGATACTAGCACGCTGAATATCCATCAGTTGAAAGACCGATTGCGTGAACACATAGGTATCGATACTCAGATCGTGATCAATCTTCTCTCTTTTGGTTTCAAACATGGGAGTCCTATTGATGCAGACTTTATCTTTGATGTGAGAATTTTGCCAAACCCGCACTGGAACCCCAAGCTGCGTGCATCGACGGGATTGGACACGGCAGTTGCTGATTTTTTTGCTGATTATCCAGAAGTTGCCGAGATGACTGATGATCTCGATAGATTTTTAACTCGCTGGTTACCAGAGTTCTTGCATAATAATCGTCATACAGTGACGGTTGCGATTGGTTGCACTGGCGGTAAGCATCGCTCGGTATTTATTACTGATACGCTACAGCGCCGTTTGGCTGATGTCATGCCTGTCGGCGTCAAGGTGCTCGCCAAGCATCGTGAAAAAAACCGGTGGTAATGCCGCCTAGAGGCATGAATCTTTAGTTGCCTTATTCATTTTATTTTTATTATTTCGGAACGTTTTTATGGTTGACTGGTCAGAAAAGGATATGCGCGTCTCGCGCACAGAACTCAAAAAAGCCCATGAGCGCTTGCAGCAGCTATCAATACCCCTTGCCAGCTTATCGAAAAAACAGCTCAAAACCTTGCCAGTCAGTGATTATTTTATGGCTGAATTGATGGCATTGGCAGACATTACCAGTGCGAACGCTCGTAATCGCCAAACCAAACGGGTCGGTAAGCTTATCAGCGAAGAGGACCGCCATGCATTGGTAAAAGCATTGTTCGATGCCTTTTTTCCTAAAGAGCAGGCTTCTAAGATAGAAAGCTGGTATGAGCGCTTAAATATCAATGATGAAGGTACACTGAAGCAATTCGTCAAACAATATAAAGCCTCGGAGCGTAATAGTATGTACCAGCTATTACTGTGGATTGAATATGCCAAGCATATGCAAGATGACGAACTGATGGCAGAATCAGAAGAAGATTTGGCCAGCTATATTCGTGAAGTAGCGATTTTGTCGCAGCTGAAAAAATAGGCCAGACTTTAGAGCGGACTATCTGCAAAAAAAGCCAATCACTGAGTGATTGGCTTTTTTGTATGTCATTGGACCTACATATCTATTATTTATTTTTATCAGCGCGTACTTTATCAACCAAATGGTCGACGATTTTAGGTACAGTAGCATCTTGACCGCTGATTACGTATTTCCCTTGTACCACAACAGTTGGTACCCCTGTGACTTGATAGCGTTTAGCACCTGCTTGTGAGCGACCAATTTTTGTACCAACCGCGAACGAATTATAAAGACTGTTAAACTTCTTTTCGTCCACGCCTTGTGAGGCATACCATTTGCTCAATGACTGTTGATCAAACAGTTTTTGACCATCTTTGTGAATGGCATCGAACAAGGCATCATGAGTCTTGTCTTCAAAACCTAGTAGCTGCGCGGCATAGAACCCGCGAGCATTGGTTTCCCAAACAGGATTCATTGCGGCTGGTGTTTTAAAGAACGCAACATCTTTGTCTTTGGTTTCTGCCCACTTTTCCATATGTGGGTTGAGCACGTTACAATGCAGGCAGCCGTACCAGAAAAATTCACGAACGATAATGGCATCACCGCTGATTTTTTCTGGATTTTCCAGTACGCGGTAGTCTTTTCCGGCGACATAGTCAGCGGCTTGTGCGCCCATAGTGGCAAATCCAACGGCCATGGCTAGACCAGTCATTGTGATGACACGTTTCATATTTTATCCTTGAGGTATATATGTTATAGGGTGTGATGGAGTTCTCTACTGCCTCAACAGGCGAGTACTGTTGTAGGCGTCATAAACGATGCTGTACCGAGTACCATATATAGATATTTTGTTATCGCAAATCATCAACTATGATAACGTAAAATACGTGTGTTTGTGAATCTGATTCTTAACGAACGGTTGTAAAGCTGTGAGCTGTTATTTACAGTCTATTGTCTATATCGTTAAAACCTGCCAAAGAGGTTATCGAGACGGTTATGTCATTACAGGTAATCCACCATTGTCATGCTGTTTTTACTTATTGCAGTTAAAGGTTCTACGGTGCTGCCATTCACAATCAGTGACGATGTACTTCACGACAAAGTTGTTGATCTCATGCTAATATTAGGCATATAGTTGTGTACTATATAACGCAATAATGACAATGATAATAAAGGGACACCTCATGAGCTCAGCCATACCTTCTTCACCTTCTGCTAATGATCAAGTGAGTAACTCAAACGACAGCACTCAAGCTCAAACCGCAACCATCAATGTAGATCCTAGTGAAGTTGAAAAGTTCAATAAACTGGCAGGGGAATGGTGGAGTAATACAGGCGCATTTGCGACTTTGCATGAAATCAATCCACTGCGTTTGAATTGGATAGAAGAAAATGTGAAACGTGGCTACGCATCTAACGGTACGGACAACGATGGTAAGGATGCCGATGCTGACGCCGATGCAGGATTGTCTGGCAAAAAGGTGCTTGATGTTGGTTGCGGCGGTGGAATTCTGTCGGAGTCAATGGCTCGTCGTGGCGCTGACGTTACCGGGGTTGACTTGGGTACTGAAAACTTAAAAGCAGCGGCGCTCCATGCAGAGCAAAGCGGTTTGCAGGAGACTTTGCGCTATCAGCACATTCCAGTAGAAGATTTAGCCAAAACTCACGCTGGTCAGTTCGATGTGGTGACTTGCATGGAGATGCTAGAGCACGTGCCCGACCCAAGTTCAATTGTACAGGCATGTTTTGAGCTACTGGCGCCGGGTGGCGTGTGCGTACTATCGACCATCAACCGCAATCCAAAGTCATATCTATTTGCTATCGTTGGGGCAGAGTATGTATTGCGCTTGCTAGATCGTGGAACCCATGATTATGCCAAGTTCATTACTCCAGCCGAGCTAGATAAAATGGCAGTCAACGTTGGGTTTACGCGTCAGGATATTATTGGGTTGCACTATAATCCGCTGACCAAGCGCTACTGGCTGGCACAAAACGTCGATGTCAATTATATGATAGCCGTACACAAGCCAATGGACTAGCGTTGTGGTTGGTTGTTTTAACATTTTACCGCAGAAATCCCCTACCTCTAAGGTAGTGGGATGAATGC
>NZ_JAKDUI010000021.1 GCF_030457785.1 Psychrobacter sp.
CTTTTTTATAATTTATACTGTCATTGCAAAATTAGTCACGATCAACTAGTTCTACATAAGCCATTGGCGCATTGTCACCATCACGATGACCGCACTTGATGATACGCAAATAACCACCTGGACGCGTTTGGTAACGAGGACCTAACGTGCCAAATAATTTGCCTACCATAGCTTTGCTACGCATACGGCTAAACGCTAAACGACGGTTAGCAACGCTGTCTTCTTTAGCCATAGTGATCAATGGCTCGGCAACGCGACGTAGTTCTTTAGCTTTTGGTAAAGTTGTTTTGATCAGTTCATGCTCAAATAATGAGTTGGTCATGTTCTGAAACATTGCCTTACGATGACTGCCGGTACGACCCAGCTTAACTCCACTCTTACGATGGCGCATAGTCAAAAATCCTTAAAGTTTAACGGCTACGATAAGAAAAGCGATCATCAACTCTTAAATCAGCTGGTGGCCAGTTGTCTAGGCGCATACCGAGCTCTAAATCTTTAGACGCTAGCACGTCTTTGATTTCAGTTAATGATTTCTTACCAAGATTTGGGGTTTTTAGAAGTTCAGTCTCTGAACGCTGTACCAAATCACCGATATAGTAAATGTTTTCAGCTTTCAAGCAGTTGGCTGAGCGAACCGTTAGTTCAAGATCATCCACAGGACGTAGTAGTACTGGGTCAACCTCTTCTTTTTCTTTCACAGGCTCAGGCGCTTCTTCAGCTTCTAGGTCAACAAAGATAGAAATCTGTTGCTGTAAAATAGTGGCTGCTTTACGAATTGCTTCTTCTGGATCTATAGTGCCATTAGTTTCAAGCTCAATGATAAGACGATCAAGGTCAGTACGCTGCTCTACACGAGCGTTCTCAACTTGATAAGCAACACGTAGCACAGGGCTAAAGCTTGCATCAAGCTTTAAGCGTCCAATTGCTTTGGTATCACCATCTTCACGGCGCTGGTTTGCTGGCTCATATCCACGACCCATTACTACACGCAAACGCATCTTAAGATGCCCACGGTCGCTCAATGTACCTAAAACCAAATCTGGATTGGTGATTTCTACATTATGAGGTAGCGTGATATCTGCAGCAGTAATAGTGCCTGGACCTTGTTTATCCAAGGTCAAAAATACTTCATTTTGGTCATGAAGCGTAATTGCTAAGCCTTTAAGATTCAAAAGCAAATCAAGTACGTCTTCTTGTAGTCCTTCAAGCGTAGAGTATTCATGGTCAACACCATCAATCTCAGCTTCAATGACTGAAGCACCAGGTAATGAAGATAACAAGATGCGACGTAAGGCATTACCTAAGGTATGCCCAAAGCCGCGTTCTAACGGTTCGAGCGTGACTTTCGCAATCGTTTCGTTAACCGTATCCACATTGATGGCATTCGGCGTTAGAAACTCAGTTGCATTTAGCATCATGATGTCACCTCGATTTATTAAACTGGTTTAATTAACGTTTGTTGCTCAATGCCATTTTTATGACATTGAGCGGTACGTTATTACTTAGAGTATAGCTCAACGATCAAGTTTTCGTTGATTTCAGCAGGTAGATCAATACGATCAGGTGCTTGTTTAAAAGTACCTTGTAGTTTGCTGTGATCAACATCTAACCATTCTGGAATGCCACGTTGTGTCGCTAATTCGACAGCGTTTTTAATACGTAGCTGTTCGCGAGACTTCTCTTGGATAGCGATGACATCACCATCTTGAAGCTGAATTGAAGGAATGTTCACACGAACAAACTCATCACGACCAGCTTTCTTTACCATAACAGTACGATGACTAACTAGCTGACGTGCTTCTGCGCGAGTTGAGCCAAAGCCCATGCGATATACCACGTTGTCTAGACGGCTCTCAAGCATGGCTAAAAGGTTTTCACCAGTAGCACCGCGCTTACGAGCAGATTCTTTATAGTAATTAGCAAACTGACGCTCTAGTACACCATACATACGCTTAACTTTCTGCTTTTCACGCAGCTGTAATGCATATTCTGAAGTCTTGTTACGGCTAACACCGTGTTGACCTGGTGGACGACCAGCTTTCTTTGTTTTTACGTCGTACGGCTTTACACCAGACTTAAGTCCTAAGTCCGTACCTTCACGACGTGATAATTTTAGTTTTGGTCCAATATAGCGGGCCATCTTTATGTCTCCTATAAGCTTCTGGAATAAAAAGCTTCGTCTTTAATATTAGACGCGGCGCTTTTTCGGCGCACGGCAACCATTGTGTGGGATTGGGGTTACATCAGAGATGCTGTTCACTTTATAACCCAATGCACCTAGTGCTCTTACCGCAGACTCACGACCCGGTCCTGGTCCTTTGACCAAAACGTCGACATTCTTAACACCATATTCTTGAGCTGCTTTACCAGCAACCTCAGCTGCAACCTGAGCTGCAAATGGTGTAGATTTACGTGAACCACGGAAGCCTTGTCCACCCGAGGTGGCCCAAGCCAGTGCATTACCTTGACGATCGGTAATCGTAACAATGGTGTTATTAAAAGACGCATGGATATGGGCAACGCCCTCCGATACTGAACGACGAGTCGCTTTCTTGCGACTACGAGTGTCTTTAGCCATCTTTTAGCTTCCTAAGTTAATTATCTTTTGAGAGGGCGTGTCGGACCCTTACGAGTACGAGCGTTGTTCTTAGTGTTCTGACCTCTTACTGGTAGGTTACGACGATGGCGGATGCCACGGTAACAACCAAGATCAACTAAGCGCTTAATATTCATTGACACTTCACGACGAAGATCACCTTCAGTCATGTAATTTGCAACTTGTGCACGGATAGCATCTAACTGCGTATCATCTAACTGACTTACTTTAGTATTAGGGGCAATACTAACTGCTTCTAAGATTTTCTGAGCAGTGGTACGACCTACACCAAAGATATAAGTTAGTGAAATAACAGCATGCTTATTATCCGGGATGTTTACGCCGGCAATACGAGCCATTGATTTCTCTCCATTAAAGAAAAATGAGCATTATCTCTCGATAAAGCGTTATTTTTCAGATTTGTTGCTGTCGATACGAAAACCTTCATAACGCTATCATTGTATTGACCTAATAATAAGCCAGCTCATTGAAAGCACTATAAAAGTTATTGTATAAACTACGGCAAGTGGCGGATGATAACTCATCCGCCGTTATTTTTCAAGTGTTAATTTAAATAGTAATAAAGCCTATGGCTAAATCACACTAAACATTAACCTTGACGTTGCTTGTGGCGAGGTTCTGCAGTACAAATAATATGTACACGGCCTTTACGGCGCACAACTTTACAGCTACCACAAATCTTTTTAACTGATGCTTGAACTTTCATAGCATGCTCCTTGAAATATCGTACCGCTCATTTAAGGTTGAGTGGGCGATTGAATTAACGTCTGATCATGATATTGATGAGTCATCAAATGCGCTCTTAGTTGCGATATGAAGTCCATCACTACTACAACCATAATCAGTAAAGACGTACCACCAAGTTGAAACGGTACACCAAACGATGACTGGACAACCATTGGCATTAAACAAATAACCGTCATATACATCGCGCCGATAAAGGTCAGTCGGTTTAATACATGATCTAAGTAACGCTGAGTTTGTTGCCCGGGGCGAATACCTGGAATATACGCACCACTACGTTTAAGGTTTTCTGCTACCTCACGCGGGCTAAATACCAACGCTGTGTAGAAGTAACAGAAGAAAATAATCATTGCACCAAATAATACAAGATACAGCGGCTGCCCTGGAGACAACACTAAAGCCATATTCTGTAGTATTTTTTGTGTAAAGCTTGGATCAGTAGATTGACCAACCCATTGCCCCAAACTTGCTGGAAACAACAATAGTGAACTGGCAAAAATAGCTGGAATAACACCTGCCATGTTCAGCTTCAGCGGCAAATGTGACTGCTGCTGAGCATATATTTTGCGCCCTTGCTGTTGCTTCTGAGCATAGTTAACTGGAACACGGCGCTGAGCACGTTCAATATAAACAATACCAGCAGTAACCGCGATACCCAGTACCACAAAAATGAACAGCACAATCAAATTCATTTGCCCTTGATTCACTTGTTCGATTGACTGCGAAATAATACCTGGCATACCGGCCACAATGCTCGCAAAAATGAGCATTGAAATACCATTACCTACTCCGCGTTCTGTAATCTGTTCGCCGAGCCACATTAAGAACATGGCGCCCGCTACTAATGATGTTACCGCTGGAATATAAAAAGTAAGACCGGTGGATAAAGTAAGATTCTGGCTGATCAAACCAGCACACATCCCTAATGACTGCACTAAAGCTAAAGCAAGAGTCCCTTGACGGGTATACTTGTTTAGTTTTCGTCTGCCTGCTTCACCCTCTTTTTTGAGGGCTTCAAGCGATGGCACTACCGCAGACATCATCTGTACAATAATCGATGCTGAGATATATGGCATAATACCAAGTGCCATAATGGACATACGCTCTAGCGCACCACCTGAAAACATGTTAAACATGCTTAATATGGTGTTTTCATTGCGCGAAAACAAATCAGCCAAGTTAACCGGATTGATACCCGGTACTGGAATGTGTGACCCTAAACGATAAACAATCAATGCGCCGATTAGAAACAATAATCGCGTCCATAGTTCATCATACTTGCGTATGAAAGCAAATGGATTGAGCGGTATACCAGCCGATGACATTGATTGTTTTGACACGTTGCTACTCCTCGATGCTACCACCAGCAGCTTCGATTGCTTGCTTAGCGCCTTTCGTTACTTTGATACCTTTAAAGGTATAAGCTTTAGTAACTTCGCCTGATAACATAACACGGGCACGCTTCATATCATGACGGATAAGGTTGGCAGCTTTAAGTGTTTCAATGCTAACCACATCGCCTTCAATTTTATTCAGTTCAGACAGACGAACTTCAGCAGTTGTCATTGCCATTTTACTGGTAAAACCAAATTTAGGTAGGCGACGGTATAAAGGCATTTGACCACCTTCAAATCCTGAGCGAACGCTAGAACCTGAACGAGATTTTTGACCTTTTACACCACGACCACCAGTTTTGCCAAGACCTGAACCGATACCACGACCACGACGTTGGGCATTTTTCTTCGAACCAACGGCTGGTGATAATTCATTTAATCTAAGTCCCATTACGCTTCCTCCACTTTTACCATGTAGTTGACGCGATTTACCATACCACGTGTTGAAGGAGTATCCTCTACTTCAACAGTATGATTAATACGGCGTAAACCCAATCCTTTCAAGCTCGCTTTGTGGCTCTTTAGGCGATGGGCACCCGATTTCAATTGAGTGACTTTCATTTTTTTCATCGTAACTCACCTAGTCTAAGTTAACCCAAGATTTCGTCTACAGATTTACCACGCTTTGCTGCCATCTTTTCTGGAGTTGACATATCACGTAAACCGTTAAACGTCGCACGAACAACGTTAGCAGTATTGGTAGAACCATAACATTTAGTCAAAACATCTTTGACACCAGCAACTTCTAATACAGCACGCATTGCGCCACCAGCGATTACGCCAGTACCTTCAGATGCAGGCTGCATGTAAACTTTACTAGCGCCATGATTTGCTTTGATCGGATGATACAATGTTGCATCATTTAGCTCAACATTGATCATATTACGTTTAGCAGCTTCTAGTGCTTTTTGGATTGCAGCAGGCACTTCACGCGCTTTACCGCGACCAAAACCAACACGGCCATTGCCATCACCAACTACGGTCAACGCAGTGAATGAGAAAATACGACCACCTTTAACAACTTTGGCAACACGATCGACGGTTACTAAGCGTTCTACTAAACCGTCACTTTGTTCATTTTTATCATTTCTAGCCATGATTAAAACTCCAATCCATTTCCGCGAGCAGCTTCTGCTAAAGCTTTAACTCGACCATGATATTTAAAACCACTACGGTCAAAGGCAACTTTTGTAATACCAGCTGCTTTTGCACGTTCAGCGATCATTTGGCCTACAGACGTTGCTGCATCAACGTTGCCGGTTGCACCAGAACGAAGGCTGTCGTCTAAGGTAGATGCCTGAGCAATCACTTCACCACCGTTTGGAGAGATAATCTGGGCATAAATATGTTTTGGTGTACGGTTAACCGTTAAGCGATTGACGCCTAAAACACGGATATGCGCACGGGTTTTCTTTGCTCGACGTAGACGAGCTGCTTTTTTATCAAACATTTCAACTCACCTTATTTTTTCTTAGCTTCTTTGCGAACCACATGTTCGTCGCTATAACGAATACCTTTACCTTTGTAAGGTTCAGGTGGACGGAAACCACGGATATTAGCCGCTGCTTGACCAAGCTTCTGCTTATCGCTAGATTTTAAAACGATTTCAGTTTGCGTTGGTGTTTCAGCTGTCACACCTTCTGGCAAGGTATACTCTACTGGATGCGAGTAGCCAACGTTTAAGGTGACTTTATCGCCAGCAGATTGTGCGCGATAACCGACACCAATTAGCTGAAGGCGTCTTTCGAAACCTACGCTAACGCCAGTAACATAGTTGTTAAGTAAAGCACGCATGGTTCCTGTGTGCATCATTGCTTCTTTTGAATCGACTGTAGGTGAGAAAATGATTGCATCATCTTCCTGTTTCAGCTCGACCAATGCATGCAGGCGTAAAGACATAGAACCGTTCTTGCCTTTAACTTCGACCTGCCGATCGTTCAAAGTAACGCTTACACCGTTTGGCAGCGTCACCGGGGCTTTAGCCACACGAGACATAGGAATATTCCTTGAAAAATTAACTTTTTATATTAGCGAAAAAACTAACAGGCTAAAAAGCCTGCTAGTTTAGCATAGTTGTCCCTGTTAAGCACCATGGAATTGATAAAAACCAGATACTTGCTTTAATCAAGCTTGATATCAAGTAATACACTCAATAACAAGCTCAAACGGTCCAAATAGACTTTTCGTCGTATTGCCAGATTAGGAGTGCTAATTAGGCAACGAACGCGACGATTTCACCACCGATACCGGCAGCACGTGCAGCACGATCACTCATGATGCCTTGGCTCGTCGATACGATAGCAACACCCATACCTTGCTTAACGGTAGGGATAGCGTCTTTGCCGCGATGCTGGCGTAAACCAGGACGGCTATAACGCTGAATAGATTCGATGACAGGCTTGCCTTCGAAGTATTTTAGTTCGATAGTTAGTGTCGCTTTGTTGTTTTCTTCTTCAGCTACAACCGCGCTAGTCACATAACCTTCGCTAACTAGTAAATCAGCAATTGATTTACGTAATTTAGAACTCGGCATTGATACCGATACTTTGTTAGCCATTTGTGCGTTACGAATACGGGTTAGCATATCCCCAACGGTATCTTGCATACTCATATAGTTACTCCTTACCAGCTTGCTTTACGAACACCAGGCACATCGCCTTGCATGACACGCTCACGCAAGATATTGCGTGATAAGCCAAACTTGCGGAAGTAACCGTGAGGACGACCGGTGATAGCACAACGATTGCGCAGACGTACTGGAGATGCGTTGCGTGGAAGAGCTTGTAGCTCTAACATTGCATCCATACGATCTTCATCGCTTGCATTTATATCACTGATAGTTTGTTTTAGCTTGGCACGCTTTTCAGCATACTTAGCAACCATTTTTTCGCGTTTTAATTCGCGGTTAATCATGCTCTTCTTTGCCATAACGTCTTTACCTTATTTAAATGGGAAGCCGAATGCTTTGAGCAGCGCACGACCTTCTTCATCAGCACCAGCTGACGTGGTGATAGTCACATCCATACCACGGATACGATCAATCTTGTCATAATCTACTTCTGGGAATACGATCTGTTCTTTAATACCCAAAGAGTAGTTACCACGCCCGTCAAAGGCTTTAGGTGAAAAACCGCGGAAATCACGAATACGAGGAATTGCAATGGCAATGAGACGATCTAAAAATTCGTACATTTGCTCACCGCGTAGCGTTACTTTACAGCCAATTGGCCATTCTTCACGAATCTTAAAACCAGCAACTGACTTACGCGCTTTTGTGACGACAGGTTTTTGACCAGCGATTGCTGTCATATCGGCTACTGCACCTTCAAGCAATTTCTTGTCTTGAGACGCGCCACCGACACCCATGTTTAATGTGATTTTAGTGATTTTAGGCACTTGCATCACATTCGCCAAACCAAGCTCTTCTTGGATTTGCTGCTTTAGCTTATCGTTATATAAAGATTTTAATCTTGCCATTACCATTACACCCTTAGTGTCTTACGCAGTCGCCACTACTTCACCATTCGAACGATAAACACGCTGTTTGTTGCCGTCTTCGTCGAATTGATAAGTAATACGATCTGCTTTTTGGGTTTGCGCATTTAAGATTGCGACATTTGAAATATGTAAAAAAGCTTCTTGCTTAAGCAAGCCACCTTCAACGCCAGTTGCCTGATTTGGCTTCTGGTGTTTAGTGACGATGTTAATGCCTTCAACTTTGATACGATCATTTTTTACAGCTTGTACAGTACCTTGCTTGCCTTTATCTTTACCAGCAATCACGATAACTGTATCGCCTTTACGTAATTTTGACATGGATTACCTCACAATACTTCTGGTGCAAGTGATACAATTTTCATAAACTGATCACCACGTAGTTCACGAGTTACCGGTCCAAAAATACGAGTTGCAATTGGTGCTTTGTTTTGGTTCAACAATACCGCAGCATTGTCATCAAAACGCAGGACAGAACCATCAGGGCGACGAACGCCTTTTTTGGTACGTACAACTACTGCATTCATCACGTCGCCTTTTTTAACACGACCACGAGGAATGGCTTCTTTAACCGTTACTTTAATAATGTCGCCAACTGATGCATAACGACGATGAGAACCACCCAGTACTTTAATGCACTGAACTCGCCTTGCACCGCTATTATCTGCAACTTCCAGCATTGACTCAACCTGAATCATAGCGTTACTCCACACGTATGAGCAATAAAAAACCAGTTGCTGCCGCTAGCACAGTATGAGCAGACGGCATTTTAATATAAATAACCGCGACTTACTCTTAATGTGAGTGATATACGCTCGGCGCAATCAGCATCCTTAAAAAGGCGGCTATTTTAACAGCTTCTGGCATTTAATGCAATTTACTTAGATTTTTTCTACTTTTTCAACCACATCCACTAAAGTCCAAGACTTTGTTTTTGAGATTGGACGCGTTTCTTTGATGCGGACAAGGTCGCCTTGCTGGCAAACATTATTCTCATCATGTGCTTTGATTTTTGTAGAACGACGAAGCTGCTTGCCATACAAAGGATGACGAACCAGACGCTCAATCAAAACTGTGATGGATTTGTCCATCTTGTCGCTGACAACTCGTCCTGTCAGTACGCTAGCATTAGCTGTTTGATTGTTATCGCTCATGAGTCGCCTCGTTGTTTCTCGTTAATCAAAGTCTGAAGCTGTGCAATCGTACGACGATTTGCTTTAACTTCATGGGTATTACCCAACTGACCAGTTGCTTTTGCCATACGAATACGGAAAGCATCAAGTTGCTTTTCATCAAGTAACTGGGTCAGTTCTTCTAATGATTTATCACGTAATTCACTGATCTTCATTACATTATCGTCCGCTTAACAATGGTGGTTTTAAAGGGCAGTTTTGCTGCAGCAAGTGTTAATGCATCGCGAGCAAGTTCTTCTGAAACCCCTTCGATTTCATATAGCACTTTACCGGGTTTGATTTCGCATACCCAATACTCGACTGGACCTTTACCTTTACCCATACGTACTTCTAATGGCTTGTTGGTGATTGGCTTGTCAGGGAATACACGAATCCAAATCTTACCGCCACGCTTGATTTTACGAGTGATGGTACGACGTGCTGCTTCGATTTGACGAGCCGTCATACGACCACGCGTCAATGATTTTAGACCAATTTGTCCGAATGCAACGGTGCTTCCACGATGAGCTAGCCCAGTGTTACGACCTTTGTGCATTTTACGAAACTTGGTACGTTTTGGCTGTAACATAGTTTAACCTCTGTCTGAGTTTCGACGGTTTCCACGACCACGGCGTTTTGGCGCACGAGGCTTCTCTTCGGTGACGGGATTATAAACGCTGTTCATACCGTCAAGGATCTCTCCGCGGAAAATCCAAACTTTAACACCGATGGTGCCGTAAGTTGTCTCTGCACGAATTGACGCATAGTCAATATCAGCACGGAGTGTATGCAATGGCACACGACCTTCACGGTACCATTCAGTACGAGCAATCTCAGCACCGCCAAGACGGCCAGACAACTCTACTTTAATACCTTTAGCACCAGAGCGCATGCTGTTCTGTACAGCGCGTTTCATCGCGCGGCGGAACATAACACGACGTTCAAGCTGGCTACCAATACCGTCAGCTACCAAACGTGCATCAAGGTCAGGAGATGTGATTTCTTCAATGTTAACCTGAGCAGGTACGCCCATAATTTTGGTTAATTCTTTTTGAAGTCTTTCAATATCTTCGCCTTTCTTACCGATAACGATACCAGGGCGCGCAGTAGCGATACTGATTTTAGCAGCACCAGTAGGACGCTCGATCTTGATGTTGCTGACCATAGCGTTATCTAGCTTTTTGCGTAGATACTCACGGACTTGGATGTCGTTAATGAGGTATTCTGAGTATTGTTTCGGGTTAGCATACCAGTTTGCGTTATGCTTTTTTACAACACCAAGACGAATTCCGATTGGATGTACTTTTTGACCCATAACTTATTCTCCTACCTTTATAGTGATGTGACAAGTACGCTTACTGATACGATCAGCGCGACCTTTGGCACGTGGTAGGATACGTTTTAGCGTAATGCCTTCATCAACGTAGATGGTTGATACTTTCAGAGTATCGATATCTAAACCGTTGTTGTTTTCAGCATTGGCGATGGCTGAGTTAAGACATTTCTTAACAAATACAGCGCCTTTTTTATTGCTATACGTTAGGATATCCAAAGCACGCTCAATAGATTTGCCACGAACTTCATCAGCAACGAGTCTAACTTTTTGTGCCGAAATGGCGGCACCGCGTAATTTTGCAGTTACTTCCATGGTAAGCACCTTATCTCTTAGCTTTTTTGTCAATGCCATGACCACGATACGTACGAGTCGGGGCAAATTCACCTAGTTTATGACCAACCATCTGCTCACTCACGATAACTGGTACATGAGTACGACCGTTATGAACAGATAAAGTTAGGCCAACCATTTGTGGCAGAATCATCGAGCGGCGCGACCAAGTCTTAATTGGCTTGCGTGAGTTGGTGTCTAATGCATTCTCAACTTTGGCAAACAAATGCGCGTCTATGAATGGACCTTTTTTCAATGAACGAGGCATGAAATTCTTCCTTTATTTCTTCTTGGCGCGACGGCGACGGATGATCATACTGTCAGTACGCTTATTGTGACGCGTTTTAAGTCCTTTAGACTTCTGACCCCAAGGGCTAGTAGGATGGCGACCTTTGTTACGACCTTCACCACCACCGTGTGGGTGATCAACGGGGTTCATAGCAACACCACGAACAGAAGGACGAATACCGCGCCAACGCGAAGCACCGGCTTTACCAAGTGATTTCAAGTTGTTTTCAGTGTTAGAGACTTCACCAATAACTGCACGACAATTGATATGTACACGACGAGTTTCACCTGAACGCATACGTAGAATTGCGTATATGCCATCACGACCTAGCAACTGAACGCTAGCACCCGCAGAACGAGCCATCTGTGCACCTTTACCGATTTTAAGCTCGATATTGTGAATCACAGTACCCAATGGGATGTTTTTTAGCGGTAGGCAGTTACCTGGACGGATTGGCGATGTTTCGCCTGACATTACTGTATCGCCTACTGCTTGTTTCTTCGCAGCGATGATGTAACGACGTTCTCCATCAGCGTACTTAAGTAAAGCAATATGAGCAGTACGGTTAGGATCGTATTCGATACGCTCTACCGTTGCTGGGATATTGTCTTTAGTACGTTTGAAATCGATAACACGATAGTGGTGCTTGTGACCGCCGCCAACGTGACGAGTCGTGATGCGACCATTGTTGTTACGACCACCTGACTTACTTTTTGATTCGAGAAGCGCTGCATGAGGACGACCTTTGTAAAGGTGTGGATGCACCACTTTTTCAACAAAACGACGGCCTGGTGATGTTGGCTTTGCTTTTACGATAGGCATGAGTGTAATCCTTATTCGTTGTTCGCTGTTTCACTAGTAGAGTCAGTAGTGTTAGCTACGTCTTCACCAGCATCAGCCATTTGTACATCTTGACCAGCTTTTAAGGTAACATAGGCTTTTTTGTAGTCATTACGACGGCCGATGCTTCTACCAAAACGCTTTGTCTTACCTTTAACATTCAAAGTGTTTACTTTAGTAACTTCAACACCTTCAAACATCAACTCAACTGCTTTTTTGACTTCAAGCTTAGTAGCATTAGAATCAACTTTAAATACCTGCACACCAAGTGAGTCGCCAAGCATTTGAGATTTTTCTGAGAATACAGGTCCTCTTAAGACCTGATAAAGTCTTGCTTTATTCATGCTAGTGCTTCCTCAAATTGTTTCGCGGCTTCAACTGACATGATCACTTTATCAAACGCGATCAAACTCACTGGGTCCACTTCGTTTGTACCAAGTACATTAACGTGTGGAATGTTGCGAGCGGCTAAGTATAAGTTTTCGTCTACTTCTTTAGTGACGATTAGTGCACGAGGTGCATTAAGCTCATTTAGCTTTGCGATCAGCTCTTTGGTCTTTGGTCCAGAAACGCTTAGCTCTTCGACCAAAACAAGACGCTCTTGGCGAATCAATTCGGCAAGAATACACTGCATCGCACCACGATACATTTTACGATTTACTTTCTGTGACCAGTCTTGTGGTTTTGCAGCGAATGCACGACCACCAGAACGCCAGATTGGGCTACGAATAGAGCCTGCACGAGCGCGACCAGTACCTTTTTGGCGCCATGGCTTAATGCCACCGCCAGAAACTTCGGCACGGGTTTTTTGCGCACGTGTACCTTGGCGAGCACCAGCAAGATATGCGGTGACGACTTGGTGCACTAATGCTTCGTTGAATTCACGACCAAAAGCCGTATCAGAAAGTTCAACCGCCGCACCTGTAACTGTTTTTAAATCCACGTTAATCCCCTTGCTTAGGCTTTGACTGACGGACGTACGATGACATCGCCACCGGTGGCACCTGGGATAGCACCCTTGATGACAATTAACCCTTTCTCGGCGTCCACTGATATCACTTCTAGGCCCTGAACGGTAACGCGTTTGTTACCCATTTGACCTGGCATCTTTTTGCCTTTGAAGACTTTACCTGGTGACTGGTTCTGACCAGTTGAACCAAGGGCACGGTGAGATACTGAGTTACCATGGGTGGCATCTTGCATGCTAAAGTTGTGACGCTTTACGCCGCCTTGAAAGCCTTTACCTTTACTTTGTCCTGTGACATCAACCATCTGACCTTGTTCGAATAAGTCAGCTAGGATCTCACCGCCAATCTCACGACCTTCTAGATCGCTGTCATTGACACGAAATTCCCAAACACCACGACCAGCTTTAACGCCAGCTTTAGCGAAGTGACCTTTTTGTGCGGCTGTTACGCGGCTGTCACGACGGGTACCTGTGGTGATTTGGATGGCTTGATAACCATCTACATCAGTATTTTTTACTTGAGTAATGCGGTTTGCATCGACCTCAACCACTGTCACAGGGATAGATGCGCCTGTTTCAGTGAAGACACGGGTCATGCCGCATTTTTTACCGACTAAACCGATCGCCATTTTAGACCTCTTTATATCTTATATTAATGGGTTGGGTGTGTGATTTGCATTAACCCAAAGCAATTTGAACGTCAACACCCGCCGCTAAATCTAGCTTCATTAGCGCGTCCACAGTTTTATCAGTAGGCTGAACGATATCAACCATACGCTTGTGGGTACGTATTTCGTACTGGTCACGAGCGTCTTTATTAACGTGTGGCGAGGTTAGAACGTTGAAACGCTCAATGCGAGTCGGCAACGGTACAGGACCACAAATTTGCGCACCGGTGCGCTTTGCAGTATCGACAATCTCTTGGGCCGACTGATCAATCAGACGATGATCAAATGACTTGAGACGGATACGGATTCTCTGGTTAGCCATGCCAGCAAGCTCCTAATATGTGCTTTTATCATTCTTGCGCTGCAAGATTATGATCAAAAGCCGTTTGGTTAAAGATTCACTTCAAGCGGCTTCCCATTCTTTTCAGAATCTGTTCTACAAGAGAACCAGTAGCGTGCTAAAAGCAAAATAATTTAAAGCCCCGCCGACCCGTCCATAGTTGGATGTCAGCAAAGGCATAATGAAATAGTGCTAGAAACGATGCTCTAGCTGTCATAGCGCCAGCTGTTTTATTAGCTGCGCATGTATAATTCAGTGGTATGTATTATACATATTTTTTTGTTCATTACAAGGATAATATCTCAAGCAATCTAAGATATTATCCTTTATACACAACACTTTGAATCACGGTATCATCACAGTATTTTTATCACAAACAATCACATCATATCACATGTAGTCACGTCACAAATAACCACGAGCGTTAGCAACTGCCGTCGTATCAATCCAAAACAATATCGTATTGCTCTTGAGTATAAAGGTTCTCAACATCAAACGTGATCACCCGACCCAGCAGATACTCTAAGTCTGCCACGGTATCAGACTCTGTCGTCAATAGTAAATCGATGACTGCCGCGTGAGCAACGACCGTGAACTTCTTCGGTGAATTGTAAGTGCGAGCGCAGCACATTATTTCACGGAATATCTCGAAACACACTGTCTCAGCTGTTTTGACAAACCCACGCCCGTGACAGGTCGAACAAGGTTCACAAAGCTGCTGCCCCAATGACTCTCTTGTTCGTTTACGGGTCATTTCTACCAAACCCAGTTCACTGACTTGTGTGATTTTGGTTTTGGCATAGTCTTGGGTGAGTTGTACTTGCAAACTCTCAAGCACATCGTCTTTGTGTTGTTGCTCAAGCATGTCAATGAAATCAAGAATGATAATACCACCGAGATTTCGTAGACGCAGCTGTCGAGCGATGGCGTGGGTGGCTTCTAAGTTGGTCTTATAAACCGTATCTTCTAGGGAGCGACCACCTACAAAAGAGCCTGTATTGACGTCGATCGTCGTCATCGCCTCGGTCTGATCGATAATCAAGTAGCCACCTGACTTTAAGTCGACACGACGTTTCAACGCATCACGTAGATCGTCTTCTACACGATGAACATCGAACAATGACTGCTCCGCCTTATAGTGGACAATACGATCATACACAAAAGGGACAAACTCTTTGGCAAAATACCTGACTTGCTCATAAATCTGAGTGTTATCAACGATTACCTTTTCCGTATCCGCATGGACCAAGTCACGGATAGAACGTAGCGGCAGTGATAACTCTTGGTAAATCAACTCCGAGCTTTGATGCTGATTCATCTCTTGACGACGAGCACAGATCGTACGCCAAAGCTGCAATAGGTAGTAAATGTCTTCCTCAAGTTTGGCAACAGGGACACGCTCAGCCGCTGTCCGGGCGATTAACCCACCTTTTAGGCTCACCGTCTGCATCAGACTATTAAGCTCAGATTTTAATCGTGTACGCTCCTCTTCGCCATCGATACGTTGGGAGATACCGATATGATCGCTTGATGGGAGGTAAACCAAATAACGTGATGGCAAGGAGATATTGGTGGTCAAGCGAGCACCCTTGCTACCCAATTGATCTTTGGTCACTTGCACGAGGATACGCTGACTTTCATGCAGTCGATGTTGAATAAGTGTTTTGGAGACAGGCGCAACTTCTGTGCTTTTTACACTCACCACAGGTGGCGTAGCAGTTAGGTTCTCCGCAGTCTCTATAATGGTGTTATCTGTTTGATTGTCTGATTTCTGGTCGCTGTCTTCAGACACTTTGTTTTTATTTTCTGCTGTTGGACGCGGCTCACGTTGCATATCGTTGACATGTAAAAAGGCGGTACGTGACTGACCGATATCAACAAACGCCGCCTGCATGCCTGGTAACACTCTAACGACCGTGCCTAGATAGATATTACCAACCAACCCTAACTTATTATGACGCTCAATATAGATTTCACCCAAGATGCCATTGTCTAGTACAGCAACTCGAGACTCCATTGGGCTAATATTAATCAGCAGCTCTTCGGACATAATTGTTTTCTCTTATCTTTCAGCATTCTTGTTTGGCGTTTATCGTCTATTAGGTTCACAGTGTAACAAATACAGCTTACGCTTTCTCATCGCCCTACCTTATTTATGTAGTGTCATCGTTCACACGCGACTGTCTGGTGTATAAGGCAACTGATCAACGCTCACTAGCAGGCGGACGCAAGTACCGGCGGACAGGCGATGTTACCATCACGAGGTTACATCACCCTATTCCATCTCTTTAACGAGCGCTAACGTTTGGGACAGTGGCAAACCGACGACATTGGTATAGCTACCATTGATACGGCTGACCCATGTAGCGCCCAAACCTTGAATGCCATAACCACCTGCTTTATCTGCAGGCTCGCCACTGTCCCAATAGCTACTCATCATTTCTACCGTCAATGGGATAAAGCTCACTTCTGTGCGCTCGGTGATTTGTTGGCATTTCAGTACCTGAAACGTTTGAGACTTATGTTCCATAGCAGGCGTCAGTGATAGTTTGGTTGCTTGTACCGCTGTCCACACTTCATGGGTACCACCAGACATCTGCCGCCACATTTCATAAGCGTGCTCACGATTAATCGGTTTGACCAATACCGTCTGCCCATCTGGTAAAACACCGATAGTGTCTGAGGTTAATATAATAAGCTCATTGGCGCCTTGATCTGTAAAAAGTGTCAGACTATCATTTAGCTGCTGTACTGCTGCTGCTGCCTTAGCAGTGACCATACGCTCGATATAATCTTTTGGTGACTCATTATCTTTCGGCGTTTCATCGATATCAACGCTCAAGGTACTAAATGCTAGCTGCGCTGTTTCTAGTAACTCACGACGACGCGGTGAGCCCGATGCTAAGACAATCTCCATCGTTACCTCTCAATTTATAGATTTATATATTTCAAGCTGTTGATCGCTAGCGTTCAATTTTGCGCAAAAATCTTGGTTCAAGCATTACTATGACTGCCGTGCAAACTTACACAGCACTAACAGTACTAGCGGCCAGCTGATAATACTAATGAGTAACGCTAAGGCAGATTGAGCGATAAAAATGCCTTGGATAAACATCTGTAACATCCACATTGTCAACTGAAATACGATTAAACCCAGGCTCGCTATCGCCCAAGCGCTGACCATGCTCAATTGCTTCACATAGATACTAGCAATTTTAATAACAAAAGCAACGACGACCGCAGCAAAGGCCTGCTGTCCTAAGTGAGTATCCATCAACAAATCGGCAATGAGACCGGTGGTAAATGCTGTAAAAACCCCGACATAGTGCGGCTGAAAAAGCAACCAGAATATCAAGACCATAATCATGATCATCGGCCGTAGCATAGACATGCTATGGGCCAAAGGATAGACGCTCAGCGAAGATGCCACAACGAGGCTTAAAACAATGACAGCAATCAGTGGTGCCGTTGCATTCTCGGAATCAGGATACGACATGATTACTTGCCTTTGCGAGTGTTAGCGATTGCTACCGCTGAGAGGTTTATCGTAGACGTACTATCTTGCGAATATATATAAACTATCATCCAATCAGCGCTCGTTGATAGTTGTATTATCTTCACCGACCAGTTTATCTTGAAGGACTAATACGTAAGCATTATCAATGAAGTTAGCGGCTGGCGTAACGGTAATGTCTCTGAAATTCTCTGCATGAGTATCTTTCACATTAGCGATACGACCGACTCGATAACCAGCTGGGATACGACCACCGAGACCTGAAGAAACCAACTCATCACCCACACGTACGTCAGAGGTTTTGAACACATACTCTAGACTCAAAGACGTCGGTATGTTTTGTCCGGTTACGATAGCCCGTTGACCCGTTCTCTTGATAGTCACAGCAACTGACTGCTGCTCATCGGTAATCAACAGTAAACGGCTGGTATTGGGATAGACATTGATTATTTGACCTAGGATACCATCTTCATCGATGACCGTCTGCCCAACCCGAACCCCATCTTGCGAACCTTTATTTATCACTACAATCTGTCTAAGTAAGTTGGTGTCTGTACCGATAACTTGTGCAAGATTTAAGTCAAACTGCTCAGGTCTGGTCGTTGATAAAATACCTTGTAGGCGGGCATTTTGTGCCAAGATATAATCTTGCTGCTGCAATTTGGCTTGTGCATGAATCAGCTGCGACTTTAACCGCACATTTTCGCGGCGTAATACCTCTTTGGATTGGACACTATCACTGGCCCAGTGCATGGCATAGCTGGGTAAGAGTGACAGCTCATAGATAGGCTGCATCGCCGCATGGCTGGTGTTTCGTACTGGATCAAACCATCCTGCATTTTTGCTATCAAACCACATCAACACTAAGGCTGCTATCAATACAATAGCAGTCTTACGAAGTGATAACGGTTGGCGTGCAAAAATACTTGGGATCATAATGTGTCTAATATTAAGTTCTACGATGAACAGCAACTCATACAAGCAACTATCGAGCTTGGGGGTTTGCCTCAGTCAAATGATAAGTCATAACCTTACATAGCAAAATAAACAATATAGCAAAATAAGCGATACAGCTTGGTCATTCAGGGTTATGGACTTATAAATGCAATTAAAGGCAGCGCAACAGGCCACCTTTAATTTTATATCTTATCAGCATATCTCGTCATTCAGACTTGTAATGCATGAACTACCCACTACCTTAGAGGTAGGGGTTTCTTAGGTAATGCTCATA
>NZ_JAKDUI010000228.1 GCF_030457785.1 Psychrobacter sp.
TTTAGTTTATAATATAATTATATTTTAAACTTGATTGGATATATAAAAAGCCCCTAAGAGCGCCTGTAGCTCAGTTGGATAGAGCACCTGCCTTCTAAGTAGGTGGTCGCAGGTTCGAATCCTGCCAGGCGCGCCATTTAGCCTGCACACCATGCCTTTTCTGGCCATGTTATGGCGGTTGTAGCTCAGTTGGTAGAGCCCCGGGTTGTGATCTCGGTTGTCGTGGGTTCGAGTCCCATCAGTCGCCCCAATTTTTATCTCCCATTTCAAATTTGTCTGTCAGTAGCGCTCGCTCTGGTCTAGATATCTGCCTTTTATACCCGCATTTTTATACTTTATTATCTTTTCTTATTGCTGCAAATGATTATTTAACAATACCAGCCATCGCTGGCGTTTTTCTGTGTCTGCTTGATTATTTAACAGTGACAAGTATGTCCTTTTCCTTGATACATCTGAGCGGTAAGTACGAGCCTTCCCTCATTCAACCTAGCAGTGCCTTATCAGTTTTTGTGCTTTTTTCCAAAAGCAATAAACCCAAAGACCGACTTTGAGCCAGTGTCTATTATTGATCAATGTCTAGCATTAACCTGTGTCACAGCGATACTATTTCGCTGATATACGGCTGACAATATGCTTGTGTTCGGGTACTATGGGATATCAAATTATCTAGGCTGAGATATTATTTATTGCTTTGTATGGCTATATGAAGCCGTTGAATAGTGAGAGTTAGATAGTATTTATTTTTTCCGCTGATGGTATGTTATGACTGAACCGACCGCAAAGCCGAATGCACGAGCCGTTAATCAACTGGGTAGCGTCTTAAGGGCGCCAGATAAAACTGAGCTGTTAGCTTTATTTATGCTAGCTGACGAGGATGCGATTACAGCTGAACAATCGGAAAAAAAGACTGAGACTGATAAGCCAGCTAATGAGCCAAGTGTTGCTGAACAGCGCGTGGCACTTTACCAAAATCAGCATGAACGTACTCGGCTGTTATATACCGCTGCTGCTGGTACGAGACCGACTTACTTAGTACAAACACTGAAGTCGCAGTTCACAGAGTATCAGCAGTATCTACTGTCACAGCAATTGGATAAACGTGGTCTGATAGATACGGATGGGCTTGAGCGCCTCTGGAAGCAGCTACATGTGATTGATGATATTATCGCAGATATCGTCCAGCATATGCCTGCCCAGCAGCCCGCGGGTTGGCAATTGACCACTCAGGATGGGCGCAACCCATTGTGTTTTGCTACCGTTGGAAAATTAAAATACGACAAAACTATTCGTGATCAAGGCAGTCTCAATAACTATGTATTGAGTCATTTTGGGGTGAGTAGTTTTACCTACGATAGAGGCTATTACATTGGACATGTCGTGGGGTATTTATTCTGTTGTTATTTTTGTGCGCACTTATCTATTAGTTACGGCGTCACGGCGCTGGGTCAGCAGGTTGTTTCTGATTATGACTATGCCAGTCTTGAGACACCGTATATGGTGCGGCTGCTACAAGGACTGGATGGTTATTGTAAAAAACGTATTTATCAATTGGCGGTTCTCTGTGCACGGCTGAGTGTGTTTGCCAGTGATAAGCGTATCGAAAAAATGTTGATTGCAGAGGTCAATGATTTTGATAAAAAGCTACAACAACAGCATTTAGATGTATTGCTTCTACAGGGCTTGATGCCTGATAGTAATGATTCGACACCGCTTTTTTAAGCGCTGACTGATGACTTTTCACCTTTGACTAGCTTAGGATAACTGCTGCTATGCCGGCATATCATTTTAAAGCAATCGACGAGAGCGGTAGTGTACAAAAAGGCTTGCTCGAAGGCGATTCGGCGCGACAAGTGCGTCAGCAACTGCGTGATAAGCAGTGGATGCCAGTGGACGTCAGCGCTGTCAATGACAAGAAAAGTCAAAATAAAAGCCGTTTTAAAAAACCCTCTGCCTATGAGTTGGCGCTGCTGACTCGTCAACTGTCGGTATTGCTTGCAGCTGGTATTCCTCTGGAAGAAACACTGGCCGCTGTGGCGAAGCAATCTCCAAAGACTCATATCAAGTCTTTAATGCTCGCTGTACGCTCACATGTGTTAGAGGGTTTGAGCTTAGCGCGCGCTTTAGATCAAGCGGCCAGTTTCCCACCACTTTATACGGCTACTATCGCCGCAGGGGAAAAGTCCGGTCATTTGGATTTAATCCTCAATCAGTTGGCGGATTACACCGAAAATCGCTTTGCTTTACAAAAGAAAATCCAAGGAGCGATGGTTTATCCGATTGTACTGATGGTCATGGCAGTTGCGGTGATTATGGGGTTGATGAGCTTTGTTGTACCCAAAATTGTCAAGGTCTTTGAGCAGTCAGAACAGGCATTGCCATTAATCACGCAAGTCGTGCTCACGTTGTCGAATTTCATCACCCAATGGTGGTGGCTGATGCTCGTGCTATTGGTAGGCGCTGTATTTTTATTTTATCGTTTTGCCCAAACGCAAGCTGGTAAGCTGACCATCGATAGTATCGTATTAAAATTGCCGATATTGGCACGCCTATCAAAAGGGTTGAATGCCGCCCGTTTTGCCAGTACTTTGGCAATATTGGTACGCTCTGGTGTCCCTCTCATCGAGGCGCTGCATATCGGGGCTGCGGTAACGACCAACTTACACATCAAACAAACCGTTATCTCTGCAGCGGACAGAGTCACTGAAGGCTCAAGTTTATCCAGTCAATTAGAAAAATCTTCCTACTTCCCGCCGATGATGGTACAAATGATCAAAAGCGGTGAGAACTCAGGTGAGCTTGAAAACATGCTCAGTCGTGCCGCCAACATGCAAGAAGCGGAAGCCACGAATTTCATTAGCACGTTATTATCACTCCTAGAGCCGTTGATGTTGGTACTGATGGGTGTGGTAGTGATGATTATTGTGATGGCAGTGATGTTGCCGATTGTCAATATGAATGACTTGGCAGGATAGTGTGCCCGTAGGCTGTTTGCTTTGCTAGGTTTTTTACTGCAAGATTCTTTACTGAGAGCTAATACATGCCAGTCTAACAAAACTTTGTCCAAGGTTGCGCAAGTTTTTCCTAGTGTTGTACATTGATAACGGTATAGCACTACTTCTATGGTTAAATGAATAGGTGGGCTATAGTATCTGGGAGTTGTCCTGCTTAATTGTCTACGCCTACGTCACTGTCTTTACATACGTGGTTATCTACACTTAGGTAATTATCTATACCTAAATAGTTATCCATAATTGTCGGTGATAATTTGTTTGTCTGAGCAGCTAAATGTACTATAGTGACAATGAATCCAATACCTCTATGCCATTCTAACCTGTACATTACGATGATAAAGCAATGACTATGACTAATACCAACTCTATGAAAACAGCCAACGTAACTAAAACCAATCGTAGCACTCAAGCTGAAGTGAAAAAAAATAAAACTCAGACGAGAGCCTCAATAACCTTTAATCAGTCAGGGTTTACTTTGATTGAGATTATGGTTGTCATTGTGATTTTAGCGATTTTGGCCGGTTTGGTAGTGCCAAAAGTGGTAGGGCAAAGCGATAGAGCGCGCGTCAAAACTACTGAGACCGCACTTTCTACGGTATCAAATGCGCTCGACATGTATAAAGTAGATAACTCACGTTATCCCACGACCGCGCAAGGTCTAGATGCACTTATTACACCGCCTGCCGAGGCCAAGAATTATCCTGAAGGTGGCTATATCAAAGGTGGATATCCAACGGATGGTTGGGAAAATGAGATGCAATACGTCGCTCCAGGCAGTGATGGTCGCCCTTACGATTTATTTTCCATGGGTGCCGATGGTCAGCAAGGCGGTGAAGGTCAAGACGCTGATATTCATGCTCAGCAGTAGTTATCTTGATTGATGCAGATTTATAAAATCTACGGACTATCAAGTCCAAAAGTACGTCGTTATTTTCTTCAAGTTGATATCAACCAATAAGACATTGTTGGTTGATATTTTTTATCAGTGTATAAAGCAAAAAGTAGTGCTGTTAATTGCATTAATATGTAAATTAATATTATAATTATTTTTATTGTGTTTCTACGAT
>NZ_JAKDUI010000229.1 GCF_030457785.1 Psychrobacter sp.
TAATGTATATTGAAGCGCTTATATTTATGTAATGCCTGATGTTTATTCTATAGGTAGAGAGTAAAGATAATAAAATAGAAAATAAGGGCAATATAATAGAAGGCTTTTAACTGTCAGCTTGACGACTCATCTTTTAAGTCTATATCAAACGCTAGGATAAGAGAGTGCACACCATAGCAGTTTTAGGTTACTACAAAGATGTATTTTGTATGAATTAGCAGCTATCGTATGTGACCCAATATTACCGGTGCTGAAAAGGGTTCAAACAGTTATTCAAATCTCTCTCAATGCCAATTCGTCCGTATTAGTAAGTTCACTCACAGCAAATATGGTTCGTCACAACTTGTTCAAAGGAAGTAAGTGCGATTATGCCAAGTGTTACTCCACAATCTGCCTCTCCCACCAACCATGATTACGAAGATAACTCCATTACCGAAGGTTTGGTGCTTCCGCTTGCCGGTCAGTGCTTTCATTGCGGAGATCCCGTACCAGATCCTCCGTTTCATGCTGAAATCTTGGGTAAGTCTCGTGAGATGTGCTGTATGGGTTGTCAGCTCGCCTCTCAAAGCATCGTAGAAGCGGGGCTAGAGCAGTATTATCTTGATCGCTCGGAGATCAATCGCACTGCGAGTCTGCCTACCCAATTGACTCGTCTTGAAGCCTACGACCATGATGAGATCAAATCACAGTTTGTCTATGCACAAGATGGGATGTCGGTAGCAGAACTGTCTGTCAACAATCTGCGTTGTGCAGCTTGTACTTGGTTGATCGAGTCGCGGCTTGATGAGTTGGATGGCATCAGTAAATGTCAGGTAAATTTGACCAATCAACGCATGAGAGTGGTTTGGAATGAAGACAAACTCCCGATCAGTCGTATTCTATCGGTCATTAATGAAGTTGGTTATGAAGCCAAACCGTATCGACAGGATACCCATGAGGCGATGCTGGCACGTCATAATAGTCAAATGCTTTTGCGCTTGGGTATCGCAGCGCTTGGGTCGATGCAAGCAATGATGTATGCAGTCGCTATTTATTTTGGTGAGTATAGCGACATGCTGATATTTCAGCGGGATTTTTTACGCTGGGTCTCGTTGTTTGTAAGCACACCAGTGTTCTTTTATGCAGGCATTCCATTCTTTGCGTCAGCATGGTCAGCGATCCGTAGTCGCCAAGTCAACATGGATGTGCCAGTTAGTATTGCGCTAATCGTAACTTTCTTTGCCAGCTTGTACGCCACCATAACGGGACAAGGTGAGACTTATTACGACTCAGTCAGTATGTTTATTTTCTTCTTACTGGCAGGACGTTATATCGAGCACAATGCACGTTTAAAAGCGGCGACCATGGCCAATGATTTGGTCGTGGTTGAACCAGTCTTAGTGCAAAAAATTGCGGAAGATAAAGAATCTGCCGAGCGTATCTTACAACAGTTGGAGCAAAATGCGATAGATCAAGCCAGTCTAACCGAAGATGAACCCAGTATTCCAGCAAAGTTCACGCCCAATTTCATGCAAAGCATCGATAGCAATGTTCATAAGCTCACCTCGCATATAGCGACAATCTGGCAGCAAACACGAGCGCAAACATTATCTCCTGTAAGCGCGACAGCAGATGCAGAAGACAAACAGATGGTTACCGCCCATAGCCTACAAGTAGGTGACATTATTTTGGTCGAGGCAGGCTCAGAAATCATTAGTGATGGCATTTTGCTCAGTAAGGCCGCCACTGTGTCGCAAAGTCTTCTGACTGGTGAAGGGGATCTGATTACAAAGGCTCAGGGGGATTATATCGTCGGCGGTGCACAAAACGACAGTCAACCATTTGAGATGTTGGTCACAGCGCTGCCACAAGACAGTCAAATAGGTTTGATTGATCGGTTGATGAACCGCGCGATGAGCGAAAAGCCTAAATTGGCGCAGCAAGCCGACAAGCTGGCACGCTGGTTTGTCGCACGGATTTTAGTATTGTCTGCCTTGGTGTTTATCGGCTGGTATATCGTTGATCCCAGCCAAGCAGTTTGGGCGACGGTTGCTGTTTTGGTAGCGACCTGTCCTTGTGCTCTGTCTTTAGCTACACCAATTGCCCTGACGGTCTCAACCAATCGATTGGCCAGTTACGGGTTTTTGACCACCCGAGGGCACACGCTACAGACACTTTCAGAAATTACCCACGTGGCTTTTGATAAAACGGGTACGCTTACGTATGGCAAGCCAAACTTGCTGAATATTGAGTTGGTAAATTCTGCAATACACACGGATTCCCACCAAGTAAATGAAGCAGCGCTGTCCGAGAAAAAAGATAAGGTGCTAGCAATGGCGGCGGCGTTAGAAGTAGGTAGTCGCCACCCCATTGCTCATGCGCTGCTAACGGCTGCTTATCAGTTGCATATACCCGCCACACAGTCATTGCAATACTATCCAGCGGGCGGGGTGGAAGCGACGATCGACGATGTGCTGTACCGAATTGGTCATGTGGATTTTGCATTAGACAATATGCATAACGATTTGCCTATTGATTTGGCGACAGAGCGCGCGAGTTCGGCTGTGGTGTTGTCTTGTAAGAAACAGGCATCCGAATCGTGGCAAGCCCTGGCTATCTTTTACTTCAACGATAAAGTGCGAGATAGTGCCAAAGCGATGCTAGATGCTCTAAAAGACTCTGGCATCGAGTCAGTTATGTTGACGGGAGATCAAAGTTCGCAGGCGCTAGTCATGGCTGAAAATCTAGGCATGCAGACTGCATATAAAGGTTTGTCCCCTACGGATAAGGTCAGTCACATTCAAAAACTACAGTCTGAAGGCGGGGTAGTGTTGATGGTTGGAGATGGTATCAATGATGCACCAGTACTGGCCGCTGCGGATGTTTCAACTTCTATTGCTGGCGCGGCAGATTTGGCGCAAGTGTCTAGTGATAGCATTATCCTAAATGGACAAATCGAAGCCATTATCGCTGCCAAACGTATCTCAGATAAAACAGAGCTTATCATCAAGCAAAATTTCCGTTGGGCAATTGGCTACAACAGTATCGTTCTGATACCTGCCGCTTTGGGTTACGTACCACCATGGCTCGCCGCTATAGGAATGTCGCTGAGCTCGTTGTTTGTCGTCTTGAATGCGCTACGTTTGAAACGAGCTTAGTCTTATAGTCAAAGAACTCTAAAGTAGGTACAAGGCAGCCGACTGCAGATTGTACAAGCAGTACATCTAAGGAGGATAGCGCCGTAGCTGTTTAGTACTTCGCTGACTATATATACTCTTGGACAGTGAGGCAAAAAAAGATCAGATAAAAAAAGACCGCCTGTCAAAAGGCGGTCTTTTACGATCAAGTATGAAGGTTAGTAGGATTAGTCTTGTAGATAGCTTAGCAGGCGCATGAACTCAATGTACATCCACACTAGCGTTGCCAAGATGCCGATGCTGAATATCCACTCGTAATCTTCAGAAATGCCCATTGCAACGCCGCGATCGATATTGTCAAAATCTAACAACAACGTGAAAGACGCGATAACGATAACAAATAGGCTAAAGCCAATAGCGATAGCACCGCCTTCAAATAGGAATGGCAGTGTCGAGCCAAACACTAAAGAAAGAACCCACTGCGCCACATAAACCAGCATAATGGCGATGACAGCAGATGTCACTATAGAACGGAATTTTTCAGTCACCTTCACCAAGCCTGAACGATAAAGTCCTAGCATGACAGCAGCTGTGACAAAGGTGGCACACATCGCGGTGACAGGCACAGACGGATACATTCTCATGAAGAATAATGAGATACCACCCAAAAAGATACCTTCTAATAATGCGTAAGGTACTGCCAAAGTCTTGGCTTTTTGTGGTTTAAAAGTGATAAAAAGGGCAAGACCAAAAGCGGCAAACATACTACCAAAGGCTGCCATCGTAATAAAACCTTGCGATAGACCTGCCATGAGTGCATAAAAGAAGAAACCCACACCAGTAATAGCTGATAATCCGAGCAGTAGGCTGGTTTTTTGAATCACGCCCTTCACCGTCATCGGATTACCGCCGATCGCAAGTTCTGCGCGACTGACAATAGGATTGGCCATACAT
>NZ_JAKDUI010000230.1 GCF_030457785.1 Psychrobacter sp.
TAATCGTAAACATTTGATATTAAAAAATTTATCGATAAAGGCTCTCTAATAAAGTGCTTACGTGATTATGCGTCTTTCCCCACGCATAGCCGCAACTTGCCTCGACGCACAAACGCACATCGTAATACTGCTTATTAATAGTAGCTGGAGATAGTAGATAGATATAGCAGCAATGCTCTCTTTATTGAAGCAAAACAATGCCTGTTTTGCATCTGGTTGACGCACTTACATTCACAGTATGTACTGTTACTTCCCTGCATTGGTCTTGATGCGTTAACATTATTATACTCACGATGGGGTGCAGGTCAGGTAAAATCTCATATATTTGAGTGGTCATCAGATCATAACAGGCTATAAACGACACAGTCCCTGACTGTCATTGTCTATTACGTCCTATTTTTTTCCTCTGAGACGAGCACTTTATTTGTAAACACTTTGTTTAACTTCATTTTTTATTATTTACAGCGAGGATGTATATTATGAAAAAACTCCTGACGACTACCGTGATGGCTGCCTCAATCTCGGCACTTACCTTGACTGGCTGTAGCAGCACTACTAACACTGGTGCCGTTGGTGTTGACCGTCAACAATTGCTGTTGGTCTCAAGCGAACAAGTTTTACAATTATCCGCACAAAGCTATGCCCAAACATTGCAGGAAGCAAATGCAAAAGGCGTACTAAATACCAACCAAGCCCAAGTTAATCGATTAAAAACTATTGCAAATCGTTTGATTGGTCAAGTGGGTGTCTACCGTCCAGATGCTGCACAGTGGGATTGGGAAGTACACACGATAAAATCCGATCAGCTAAATGCTTTTGTCATGCCAGGCGGTAAAATCATGTTTTATTCAGGTATTATCGATCGATTAAATCTAACTGATGATGAAATCGCAGCGATCATGGGACATGAAATCTCGCACGCATTACGTGAACACTCGCGCGAGCGCATGTCACGCGAATACGCCACCCAAACCAGTATCGGGCTGGCTGCTAGTATTTTCGGACTATCACAAGGACAGGCACAGATAGCAAACGTCGCTGGTGACTTAGGCTTAAGCCGCCCTCACAGCCGTACACAAGAAAGTGAAGCAGATCAAATCGGCCTAGAGTTGATGGCACGGGCTGGCTATAACCCGCAAGCGGCAATTAGCTTATGGCAAAAAATGCAAAACGCCAGCGAAGGTGAGCCACCACAATTTCTAAGCACTCACCCAAGCAGTAGTAGCCGTATCTCTGATATGCAATCGTTGATGCCCAAAGTAATGCCTCTTTATCAACAGTCACGCCGTTAATCCACGCTGTTAATCGTTGGGGCTTATCGAACCTAGATGACAAGTAATAATCACAGAGTGCAAACCAAGCGTTGTGCTCTGTTTTTTGTTGTTTAAACCAAAATCCACCACTTCAACCTCACTCAACTGTCGAGTGGAAGCAGATAACTAAGTACGCAGATGGGGCTAAAAAGTCAGTTGAACGTCGCTGTGTTTATACACTGTATTGACGCCAAAAAGTATAAATATCAGTGTCTGCTATAATGGGCTCCACAGTCCACCGATAGCATATTGAATGGATGCTGCTACGTAGAATACATATATCAAGAAAAGCAAATTAATCAAACTATCTATATCTATATAAACAAAACACATTGAAGGATTGTTATGAGTACCACACCTACCGCCGATGCTTTGAATGCTAAATTACAGGATTTACAACCGCAGCATATCGAACTGATCAATGAGTCGATGAATCATTCTGGCTACTTTGAAGGTAAAGAAAGTCATTTCAAACTCACCATCGTCAGTGACGACTTTGAAGGAAAGCGCTTGGTTGCGCGCCATCAATTGGTCTATGGACTGGTAAATCCATTGCTGACCTCACAAGACGGTCAAGTACATGCTTTGGCCATTCATGCTTACACACCATCAGAATGGGAAGGTCAAAGCCCAGACAGCCCGTCCTGTGCTGGACAAAACAAATAGCACATTCTATCTATGCAATCATCAAATTGTACAACCATCAGACACGCCTGCTCACCGCACTTTTAGAGGAAATAATACTTAAATGAAACATTTACATATGCTAATGGCAGCGCTGACCATCGCACTGTTTTTATATCAAAGCTATTTGGTACTAAGTGCTAATGATCGCGCACCTCGTACGATTAAGATAGCCTCGCATATTATCTACGCGTTACTCATCGTGTCAGGGGGCATCATGCTGATGCAACTGATGAGCGTTAACGCCCCGGTACAGTGGGCATTTGCCAAAATAATACTATTAGTTGCTGCTGTTAGCTCCAGTATGAAAGCCTTTAATTACCATGCGACCGTTGCTCAAAAAAAAGCAGGCGTTCTCATCGCTACGATTGCATATGTCGGCATCGTCATTCTTGCGTTTGCTAAGCCTGGCAATTTGTTTTGATAAGCATTTGATATTGAGTTCGTACGGACATAGCCCCACGACAACACTATCCTTGGATTAGCTTTTGCTACTAGATTTTCCGAAAAACATTTTATAAACAGTATGTTTTTCAATATCTTAATGCGTTGGTTTTTGCTATCTTACTTACACGCAACGATAATAACTTAGTATTACGGAATCATTATGAAAAATCTCACCGCAGCGACACTACTATCCACTGCTGGCATTTTTGTACTCTCGGGCTGCGCCTCTACTGGCAATGTCACACCTCAATATGTGCCACCTAGCACCTATCAGAACTATGATTGCCACGCGCTCACTCAAGAGTACAACCGCATCAACCGTTATGCTGAAACGGCTCGAAACCAACAATCAACACTATCTACCTCTGGTGTCGGTGTTGGCATATCTGCTGGCCGCTGGGGCATCTCGCCCAATATCACTTTTGGTGTTGGCAAAAGCAACGATACTAAGTCGCGCGACGCAACATTGTCACGACTGTATGGTGAACGCGATGCGATTATTCAATCTGGACGCATCCAAAAATGTAGCTTCGTCGATGGCGTGAAGATTTACGGTGAATAAACACTATCGCGCATAACTGAGCAGTAGGCGCTACCCAAGGCATTCCTGTTGCACAACAAAAAAGCCAATACGTTGATCAGGTATTGGCTTTTTTTATGGTTTTATGGCTGCAGACTCTGTACCCATTGAATAATCTGATGGCTTGGCAATGCCCCTGATTGACGTGCGACCTCCTTGCCATTCCTAAAGGCGACCATCGTCGGCAAGCTACGAATATTATACGGTGCAGCAGCCTGTTCATACTTGTCTGTTTGCAGTTTCGCAAAGACCACTTGCGGCAGTTGATTGGCTGCCACCTTAAACTGCGGCGCCATCATGATACAAGGCTGACACCAGCTCGCCCAAAAATCAACGATAGTCAGTACGTCATTTTTCTGAATAACTTTATTGGCTGTTTGTGAGGTCAATTCTTGCGGCACACCAGTTAGCAACGGTTGGCTACATTTGCCACAATTTGGCGCAGCGCTCAGGCGTGTAGAGGGCACTCTGTTGGTCGCTTGGCAATGCGGACATACTAAATGAAAGTTCTGCAGATTTTTTTCATTCATGTGACGACTCCTTTATTGGCTGGACACATACTCAAAAGGTCAATAGCACTTGATACTATTGACCTTTTTATGACTTTATCATTAGTCAGCTCGCTAATGCATTAACATTATCTGCGATTAGTGACTTGTGTGGAACACAACTTTGATAAACGACAAGCTTTGGTAAATTAAGCTTTGACGGACTCAAAGCTTTGATAAACCAGTAGCGATCAGCAATGATTATTCATACATGCTAAACACCTTTTGTGTATGTTCCAAGCGTCCTAAGTTAAATTGAAATTATATATTTTAACGTTTGCAAGTATTCACGCCCACCATCGTATATAGCGGACAAAAACGGAAGACTCCCGTTAATAAAGGAATCAGACCAACAATCCCCCACCAGCTTTGATAATAAGCGCCTAACGCAATAATAATAACGCCAGCGATAATACGCAACATTCGATCGATACCACCGATATTCACATTCA
>NZ_JAKDUI010000022.1 GCF_030457785.1 Psychrobacter sp.
CTGCGTAATTAAAATCTCCCAAGTTTATGTGTACGGATTTGACGGCAGGGGTCAACACTGCCTCGTAGCTTGTTGGCAGCATCCCAAAGGGCTTCTTCGAAATTGTCGCTATTTTTGGCATTGGTTTTGGCGCTGTTTTTAGTATTGCTTTTGGCATTGGCCTTATCGGTTTTGCTTGCAGTTTTTTTAGCCATATTGCTTATTTCTCTATTGGTTTTATTTTTGCTTGTGGTTGTATTTTTGCTTGCGCTTGCGCTTATGATTGACGGATATGTATCTAGAGCGTGTCCAACATGCCCTAATATGGCGCACTGCCCTAAATATTATCATAAGTTGCTTAATATACGGGATTGTATTCTTTGTAGCGCTGATATTGGCTTGTTTTTCTGCTCGCCTATTCTGTTATTCACTAAAAAACAGACTGTTTATGACATAAACGAATATACTAATGCCAATTCACTACGTGAGTGCATGTCGGTGATACCTCATAATAGCGGCAACGCTTATATTGAATGAATTCGTCAAATGAATTGCCGGTAATATTATGAACACCTTTCCATTATTTTTTAAGTTAGAAACCCGCAAAGTGCTGATCGTCGGTGGTGGCGATGTGGCACTGCGCAAGGCAGATTTGCTGAGCCGTGCAGGTGCGTGTATCACTGTCTTAGCGCCTAGCATAGATCACGATATCGAAGCCTTGCTAAGCGATAGCAAGCACCAACTCATCTATGAAAACTATAATAAAAGTTATATGTCAGGTGCTCGGATCATCATCGCGGCGACAGACGAAGAAACGCTAAATCATCAGATCCACGCTGATGCCACTGAGCGAAACATCCCTGTAAACGTCGTCGATACACCGCATTTATGCGACTTTATATTCCCTGCGATTGTCGATCGCAACCCCATCGTGATCGGTATCTCGTCCAATGGCAAAGCGCCTGTGCTGGCTCGCCTGCTGCGTGCACGTCTTGAGACTTTGATACCGCAAGGCTACGGCAAACTTGCCAAACTGGCTGGCGAGTTTCGTAGCGAAGTCAAAGCAAAAATACCGACGCTCACAGGACGCAGACAGTTTTGGGAGCGTGCGTTTGAGGGAAAAGTCAGCGAGCTGATGTTTGCTGGCAACGAAGACCAAGCCTCTGCATTGCTAAAGTCTGATTTGGACACGACTGCAGCCGCTATCGGTAATAGCAGCACAGCCTCAGAAACTGCCCCTGTAACGAGTGTCGCAAAGGCAATGCTGAATAATGATGCATCGCAGGCAAACGCTACAGAACAACATCTATCAACGCAATCAGAACAATCAGCGCAGTCAGCGCAAACGGAAATGGGCGAAGTCTATATCGTCGGTGCAGGTCCTGGCGATCCAGAGCTGCTGACGTTTAAAGCCTTGCGTCTCATGCAGCAAGCCGATATCGTCTATTATGATGCGCTCGTCTCCCCGCAAGTGCTGGATTTGTGCCGTCGTGATGCGGACAAAGTATATGTCGGCAAAAAACGCAGCAACCATGCTGTGGCTCAGCTGGGTATCAATGAGCTGTTGGTCAATAGCGCCAAAACAGGTCGCCGTGTGGTACGGTTAAAAGGCGGTGATCCTTTTATATTTGGGCGTGGTGGCGAAGAGATAGAAAGCCTACGGGCGCATGGTGTTCCGTATCAGGTCGTACCGGGTATCACGGCTGCCAATGCCGCCGCCAGCTATGCAGGCATCCCACTGACCCATCGAGATCATTCACAGTCGGTGCGTTTTGTGACTGGATTTCTCAAAGCAGGCGCACCCAATAGCAACTTTAAGAGCTTTTTAAATACCGATGAAACCCTGGTGTTTTATATGGGATTGCATTCATTGCCACGTTTGACAGAAGGCTTGATCGACGCTGGGCGCAGTGCTGACACACCGATTGCCATCGTCTCCAATGCCAGTATGCCCAATCAGCAAGTATTGACTGGCACACTCGACAACATCGTCGCTCAGCAGGCAGAAGCACAACTCCCCACGCCAGCGTTACTTATCATGGGTGATGTGGTCAGCTTGCAAGATGATTTGGCTTGGTACAATCAGAAGAAACCACTAGACAGTCAGCATAACAATCAACGCAATGGTCAACACACGCATGACACAGCGCGCAATTGGTTGCGTGGTGGCGTTGCTAATACCGACAAAGCTCATGCTGACAAAAACCACTATAACCACAAACAGCCTACGGATGCGCGCAGTACAGATCAGCAGGCACATGCGCTCTCAATGGTGGCAAACCTAGCCGCGGCTGATGATGATTTGCAAGAGCTGGTCGTTAGTTAATAGCAAGCTCACACATACGATTAGCGGTGTCAAAACCGCTTAGTCTACAGTGTGTCGTACTTGCACTTATTTTTCTTAAAACACAAAAAAAGCCCTATTCATTTAATTGATAGGGCTTTTTTCGGTGCCGTATTTAAGCTGTATTCAAATTGGTTGTGTTGCCAGCATTAAGAGCCAGTTTTGCTTTTCTTGATGACTTCTACAAGCTCGCTACGAACAGAAGAAGCGTCCGTGGGAGGGTTGCTGACTGTCGTGTTTTTGATAAGTAGGGTGTATTCGTAATTAGGCTCATAATCAAAGCCGTCTATGCCACTATATCGATACTGCCATTCTGATTGACTGCTATCTTGACCCGCTGGCTTGGTCAGCAAGCATTTTCGTGGCGCCACACCGATGCAGTCTACTTTATGATCCGCAATCATGATTTCTCGCAGCACGTAAGGCATGGCCGTGACGGTCAGTTGGTGCTCATCTGACGACGCTGCCACCATGTCGCTGGTAACTTCGATGCTGGTCACTTCGATATAGTCACCTTTCGCCAGTTTTTGATACTCATTTTGCTCACCAAGGCTAGATTTGCTGATCGATACGTTATGGGTGTCGCCTTTCTGATCCATCATAGTGACTGTTTGCTGTTCTCTGTCTTGCATCACAACCTCTGTCACCTGCCCGATGATGGCCTCAGAGTGACTCGGTGTCAATGACTGCAACATCGAGCCAGTCGGAGAAGTACTCGGCAAGCTGCTGTCTTCGACTTGACTCACGCTTGCTCCATTGTTGGTATCTACCAGCGCATGATTGTTGCAGGCAGCCAAAGAAAAACCAGCGACCAAAGCCAAAGTGGCTGTTTTGATAAACGACATAACTTACCTTTATTTATGATAATGGGTGTATTAGGTGATAAGCCTAACATTGACATCTAGCAGAAGTTTATTATTTACGTTACCACATAGAAAAAGGCAACATAAAACCAATCGTTGCCCGCATCTCTCCGCTGCAAGAGATAAATAGCGCTCACAAGCCTTTTATTCCGTCGCTCTTATAAATCTTTCAATAAACAATTGCGTCTCGCCAAAAACTTCGGAGTCATCGTATGTCGTAGCAGATGCTGCGTATGTACCCGGCTGCAACTCAATAATGACACGAGAATTTTCACTGTCACCATAATCGTCGTTTTCTTCAAGAATTCGTCCTTCAGAATCCAACACCCGCAAGACCGTATCAACACCCTCGTAGGAGCGAGCACGGATATCGAAAAGTGATGGCTCTTCGACGTCAAACACAACCCAATTTGCTTCATCAACCAAATAGAAATTGCTGGTAAACTTGGTTCGTAAAACGCCGGCATCCGTAACGGTTTCACCTGTACGGGACAATGGGAATGCTTTCCCCATGTTGATAGCTTGCATTTCAACTTGGGTTTCATCAATAAGGACCGCGGTTACAGAAATAGTATCTGTACCGCCATTAACATCGTCAACTTCCAAGCAATACCGCCCCGCTTCTAGTGCCTCGGATGTATCGATTTGCGCGTTCAGACCGTCATAATCATCGTTTGCAGCGATAATCGCCCCATCCTCATTCATAAGCCTCAGATAAGGATCAGCAGCGTTATGGCTGGCTTTGATCTGAACAAATGCATCGACATCCAGATCAAACCAATAATTTGCCGGTTGAGGCGGTGCGACACCTATCTCAACATTTTCACCAAAAGTTATCGCCGAACCACCAAAAACTTCGCTATCTGCAACGCACATAGCATGTGCCCCGCTAGAAATAGACACACCCATTAGAAACGAGGCTGCGCCCACGGTCAGGCGTCGATGTAAAGATAATTTCATAAAACTTCTCTCCAAGAATATATTCGCTATTAAAGCCTAACGCGCTAGAGCTGTCCAACTTAAATTTTTATCAGGCTAGAAATCCCGCAAGAAACTTGGCAAATAAGTCAGGTGAAATTTCATTAAACGGTAAAGATATTAGTAAGATGACGCCTGAATACACTAATATAAAGTTTTTTATCAGCTCTTTACTTATTGTTGTGCTCATATTTTATGATAGGCGCAATTCATCACAATTCTTGTTAAAATAAAACCCTTTTTATTTATTGCAATTAAGCTTACCTATGTCCGCAGCCGATATTTTAAAAAAAACCGTTAACCCGCTCACCATCCTTCATACTTCCGACTGGCATTTGGGTCGCAGGCTATATGGACGCATGCGTTATGAAGAATTCGAGGCATTTTTAAAATGGCTAGAAGAGACGATCAGTGCGCAAAAGGTCGATGTGTTAATCGTCGCAGGCGATATATTTGACACCATGACGCCAAGCAACAAAGCCCAGGCACTCTATTATGAGTTTTTGGGGCGTGTGTCTCGGTCTTGCTGTGAGCATATTGTTATCGTCGCGGGCAACCACGACTCCCCTACTTTTTTAGATGCACCGAGCAATGTCCTTAAATTTTTGAATGTGCACGTCATCGGCACCGCCTGTGATAACTTGAACGATGAAGTATTGCTGCTAAATGATGCAAACAATGCAGCACAATGTATCATCGCGGCAGTACCCTACCTACGTGATCGCGATGTACGCAGCAGCACTGCTGGCGAGTCTACCGATACCAAAGACGCCAATGTCATCAAAGGAATCAGCGCCCATTATGATGAAGTGGCTCGTATCGCGAAACAAAAACAGAGCCAGTTGATGACAGATTACCAGCGTCATATTCCCATCATCGCGACGGGGCATTTGTTTGCGGCAGGTGGCACTACCACTGATGACGATGGTGTTCGTGACCTCTATGTTGGCTCACTCGGCAAGATTTCCGCAGATATGTTTGATGACTGTTTCGATTATGTCGCACTTGGGCATCTACACGTGCCGCAACGTGTCGGCGGGCGCGAGCATATTCGCTATTCAGGCTCGCCTATTGCCATGGGTTTTGGTGAAGCTCGCCAACAAAAACAAATACTACTGATCCAGTTTGGTGAGCATTTGCCAGAGCATAACCATGTACCAGAGCATGATGCCGCAATCAACCCAGCAGCAAATACGACTGCTGAAATTAGCGATAGCGACTCTTCATCTAAAGAACCCAAAAACAATGAAAAACCTGCAAAACAAGTCAATGCTCAGGTCAATGCTCAGGCGAATCTTCTGATAGATGACCTATTTGGCTTTGATGATTTTGAAGCAGATGCAGATGTAAATGCAAATGCAGATGTAGATACAGACCGTGACGAGTTAAAAATCGATACGTTCTCCGATGCGACTACCAACTCCGATGAGACTGCCAAAACGTCAGCAGATACGACAAGACTGCATCATAACGACGCCAACGCCATGCAAGTCATCTCACTGCACATTCCTTGCTTTCAAAAGTTGGCACAAGTATCGGGCGATTTGCCCACGATTGAAAAAACCATTCGATCGATTGAGCTGACGATTGACCCGACGATCGATCCGACTATTGACCCGATAACGTCCATTTGGTTAGAAGTGATATATGACGGTGATGAAATCGTTCATGAGCTACGAGAAGAAATCAACGCCATGATCAAAGATCGGCCTTATGAAGTATTGAAGATTAAAAACACACGCACTTATAATAAAGTACTTAATCAAGAGCAGACTTCTGAGACGCTACAAGACTTAAATGAGCTGGACGTCTTTGATCGCTGTCTAGAAGTAAACGACATAGCCAGCACTCAAAAGCCGTCATTACGCGATGCCTATCAACAGATACTGCATAATATCTACGACGATGATAGCCAAGCTGAATAAAGTCTTGCTCGTCAGCCCTACAACACGCCATCAACCCAAAAAATAAAGACTGAACCATGCGCCTAATCGAATTACGACTCAAAAACTTGAACTCCCTCAAAGGTGAATGGCGCATAGATTTTAGTGACCCTGCTTTTATCAATGAAGGTATCTTTGCCATTACTGGGCAAACAGGCGCTGGCAAGACCACCATATTGGATGCAATATGCCTTGCCTTGTATAGTCAAACGCCAAGGTTGGGCGATATCACTGGCTCAACCAATGAAATAATGACCCAAGGTACAGGTGAATGCTCAGCAGAAGTCATCATCGAAATTAATAGCAAGCGCTACCAATGCTACTGGTACCAACATCGCGCACACAAAAAAGCCAAGGGCAACCTGTTACCTATTAAGCATGAGATCAGTGAAGCTGCCACCGGTAAGATTTTAGAAGAGAAAAAATCTAAGACATCAGCTTACATCCAAGATCTAATCGGCATGGATTTTAACCAATTCACCCGCTCCATCATGCTGGCACAAGGCAGTTTTGCTGCTTTTTTGAAGTCTGATACTGGCGATAGAGCAGAGATTTTGGAAAAAATAACGGGCACGGCCATCTATGCCAAAATATCGTCAAGCGTCCATGAAAAAAAGCGCATGGAAGAAGAGACGCTGGGCAAACTACAAGCAGGTGTTGATGGCTTATCATTGTTAAGTCTTGATGATGAAAAGCAACTCACAACAGAGCTAGAGACCCTAAATGAGCAGCAGGAAATACAACGACACAGCTTCAAAACCCTAAGCGAGCAGATGCAATGGTTGGATAGTGTTGAGCAGTTAGCGCAAGACCAGTTGACCTATCAAGATGACTTTGCCGCCGCACAACAAGCGCATCAGGCGTTCACACCAGCAGCAAAGCGCTTAGAAGTGGCGAATAAAGCCTTAGAGCTTGAAAGCCAGTTTCAAGCTCTAAGCCACAGTCGAGAGAGTGTTAAGCAGCTAAATACTGAGCGACAAGGCTTGCTTGATCAGATCCCTGAACAGCAGAGTAAGCGACAGCAAACCAAAGCTGCGCTTGAGCGTTGCGACGCACTCGCCAACCAAGCCAAAGACAACCTACGAACCACCTTGCCAATTATCGCCAAGACTCGCGAATTAGATGCTGATATAAAACAACACACCAATGCCTTAGCAGACGACACTCAACGTAAACAGCGCTTGACCAACGATATTCAACAGTTACGCCAAGAAATAACCAGCCATAAACAAAGCGAGCAACAGACTAAAACACAGCTCCGTGATATCGAGACGTTTTTTTCGGACTATCAGGAGCTGAACGATCTTGACACCGATATCGCAACTTTTGATAGCAACGGTCACCGATTAAAAACCCTATTACAGGACAATGTCAGGCTGACCAAAGAGACAGCAACGCATGACCAACACACCAGCGTGCTACATACTCAGCGAGACAAGCTCGCTGAAAAACAAGAAACCAATGAAAAAGCAATCACCAAACAGCGTGATGAGCTCGCCGATTTACAAAAACAGCAAGCGGACATCATTCGAGAGCAGCCGCTTGCTAGTATGCGTCACGAACAAGATCAAGTCGATGACATCCACACTCAGCTAGCACAAGTCAGCCATCAGCTACAGCAGTTGTCGGATGTTGCCAGCCAAATCAACGATACCAATCAGTCTCTACCAAAACTGAACGACGAATTAGCAGCTTTAGAAAAATCGATTGCTCGTCACCAGTCAGACCTGCAAGAGGCCAAAAAACAAAAACATGACAGACAAGATCTGCTAAACGCCTTACAAACCGTCGCAAGCCTAGAGGAACATATTGCAAAACTAGAAGACGGCACCCCCTGTCCGCTTTGTGGCTCGCAACAACACCCTTATGGCACATATCATCCACTGCGTGAACATCACAACGCCAACCAACACCAACCGTCTAAAATACAACAAAATCAGCAAAAAATATCTGAAATAGAAGCCGTCATTGACGGTCTGCAGCAAGATTTATCACAATACGATATCGACCATGCGACCCAGAAAGAAATGCTGAACAGCCAACAGCAACAGCTAGCGCCGCTACAGCAGAAGCTCAATGCCATTTGTGTTGATATACAGACCTGTTTGTCCTCGCTTTTTGCTACTGAGAACAACTATCCCTCATCGGTTGTCAGCCTTATCAACCCGCTTTCTCAAGTCTGCGATGATCTAAAAATTTCCGATATTACGTCCGATACTTCCAACAATACCTCTAATAATTTGGCGAGTATAGACAATACCGTTCATACGGAAGCCATTGAACGTGCCTTGTCAGTACTAGCCATTATTCAACAGAAACTGCTCGCTCACAAACAGTCCCTGAAAGCCCTATTGGTTGAATATGAAAGCTTAACGGACAGCGTTTCCACGCTGAGTCGTACCATCGAAGCCGAGGAACGACAGCAACACACCCTAACGAATGAGATGAACCAGTTAGCGACAGAGCTAAAACTTCATGCGCAAAAAATTGACGGTATCGAAGACAAAATCGCAGACAACTATGCTGAGTTAGCGCCTATTATGAGTGTTCTTTCATCGGTAGTGCTCAAATACCCTATTCATAAATACATTACTCACAACTTGCTTGCCAAAAACAGCAGAGATGCTGTAAATAACGCTCTGAGTAATACTGTAAACAACACTCTAAATGATGCGCCAACCTATGCCTTGAGTCGCATAGACTACGAAACAGAAAGCGCCACAGCGATTGAGCACACCCTTGAGCAATTGAGTCATCGTATTTATCAGCAGACGATCATGGATGACGCTGATTATGGAGATCATATTGACAAACTGCGTCAACAGCGCAGCGCGCTTGGTCAGTTAAGACAAAAGCTGAGTGAAACTAAAATCCACCAACAGCAGATCGACAATCAATTGAGCAGAATAGCTGCGCAAATTGAGATCGAGCAAGCACAGCTCTCCAAGGACGAAACAGACCTTGATGAGTTAGAGAAAGTCATTGCCCAAAAGTTAGAAAAGATTGACCAATTAAACAATCATAGAAAAGAGATTTTTGCAGATAAAAACACCGACGCTGAAGATGCTCAATTACGCCACGCTGTGGATACTGCTAACTCCGCGCTAGTCAATGCACAGCGACAGCTAGATACTGTGCAACACGGCTTAGAGCAATTAAATCTAAGAAAGCAACAGCTAGACGTGCAACACCAGTCTGCGGTTACCACCATGGACACGCAACAACACACCTTTGCAGAGTCACTCACAGACTCACAGTTCGTGGATGAAGCTGCCTTTGTGAGCGCTCGCCTACCTAAGTCGGAGCGAGAGACACTGCAGGCACAAAAACTGGCGGTTGATAATGACTTACAACAAACCAAATCACAGTTGGACACCACCCTCAAAGCATTAGCGGACAAACGCGCGGAGCCGATGACGGATGAAAGCCGCGAGGTGCTAGCAGGTCAGCACGCTCAAATACAAACAGACATTGAGAACCTCAGTCAGAGCATCGGTGCCATAGATCAAAAACTTAAAGACAACGACGATAGAAAGTCAGCACAGGCGGAGCAGCTCATAGCCATTAATGAGCAAAAACAAAATCTTCAGGTCTGGCAACAGCTGCATTCGTTAATCGGCTCGGCTGATGGAAAAAAATATCGCACTTTTGCGCAAGGCTTGACCTTCGACATCATGGTCAAACACGCCAATGCCCAATTGCATAAAATGAGTGACCGCTATTTGCTGGCTCGTGATGACAATAGCCCACTTGAGCTCAATGTCATCGACAACTATCAAGGTGGTGAGATTCGTAGTACCAAAAACCTGTCAGGCGGTGAAGGGTTTATCATCAGTTTGGCGTTGGCACTTGGGCTGTCAAAAATGGCCAGCCACAACATCCGTGTGGATTCGTTATTTTTGGATGAAGGATTCGGTACGCTTGACGAAGAATCACTTGATATCGCGCTCGACACGCTCACCAGCTTGCAGCAAGAAGGCAAACTCATCGGGGTTATCTCCCACGTTCAAGCATTAAAAGAACGAATCTTAACCCAAATCAAAGTACAAAAACTCTCTGGCGGTTTTAGCCAAATCAGTGGGCAAGGTTGCCAAAAAATAGAGCGCTAATGCTATAGCCGGCAAAAATTAATATCGATACAACTATATTTCTAGCAAAGTTTCTGGCAAGATTTCTGGCAAATAGTGCAGACAACAAAAAAACCACCGTTAGTTGCTAACGGTGGTTTTTTAGTCAGTATTTATTGATACTTAATTTATTTACTCACCAACCCACTCACTTCACTCATAAGTACAGACAGCGTTGAGAGACCTATTTGCGCATCTTCGTCATTACGATACATCTTATCAAGCTTTTCCATCTCCGTAATAACACCTTGCAGCTTATCATCATGGCGCTCTTTCCACTCACCAAATGCTTGCTTGGTATTTTTCTGGGTCAATAAAGCGTCCATCAGCATGTGCAGGCTACGAGATAACTCATTGACTAATGCATGACGGGCGCGGCGATCCCAGTAATCTTGTTGAGGCAATGTCGCGATGTGTTCCATCATCCAGTCTAACTGCAACACTTGATATGCCTCAAAGTACAATGTGGCGATATCATCGACTGGACGCTCGTATTTTTCGGCCAGTAATGCAGCATCAAGCGCATCGACATGGTGAGACAGCATCGCAAATAGCTTGGCGTCCTCATCAGACAGATCTTGCTCAACCAATTTGGTGGTGTCTTCTTCTAAGTATTGTGCAAATTGCTGCTCAATAAATCCACCTGCTTTGGTCAGTTTTTCGACACTGATACTGAAACGACTGATCATATCAGCGACTTGCAAATCTTGACCGAAAGCATTGATAAACCAGACCACGCCGCGCTCAAGCGAGTCACGTAAGCGCAGCTCTAGATTGAGCAATAGCTCAGCATCGACCTTATTATCCATGGCTTCAAGTGCTTTCCATGCTCTTGAGACATTGAATACATCACGGCTAATCGCATAAGCACGAGTGATGGTATCCAAAGACTGGTCAGTTTCTTCATAAAGACGGAACAGTGCCTCAATGCCTAAACGGTTCACCACACTATTGGTCAAATACGTGCTGATAATCTCACGATGTAATCGATGCTGAGTCATCTCATCAAAGAACTGTGAAGCCAACTCATCAGGGAAATATTTACGCAGCTCGTTAATAAAGTACGGATCATCTGGTAAATCAGATAGCAACAAGTTGTCATAGACCCACATTTTGCCATAAGCCAAGACCACAGCCAGTTCAGGATTGGTCAGTCCCACATCGATTTTTTGACGTTTTGCAATCTCTTCGTCGGAAGGTAAATACTCAATCGCACGATCAAGGCGCCCTTCTTTCTCTAGCATTTGGATAAAACGCTGATGGTCACTTAGGTTTTCCGCTGCTCTGTTGTGACTGAGCTCAATCGCTTGTGGTTGTAAGTAGTTCTGACGTAGTACCAGATCTGCGACGGTATCGGTCATGCTTTCGAGTAGCTCATTACGCTGCTTTAAGGTCATATCACCTTGCTCGACGACTTTGCCCAGTAAGATTTTGATATTGACTTCATGATCTGAGCAGTTAACACCACCCGAGTTATCAATCGCATCCGTATAGATACGACCACCCGTTTGTGCGTATTCGATACGACCTCGTTGGGTAAAGCCCAAATTGCCGCCCTCACCGATGATCGCGGTCCTCAGCTCACCGCCATTGACACGTACGGCGTCATTAGCACGGTCACCGACATCAGCATGCGTTTCAGTTTCACTTTTCACATAAGTACCGATACCACCGTTCCAAATGAGATCGACAGGTGATTTCAGCAATGCACTGATAAACTCATTTGGCGCGAGACTGTCTTCATGGATATCGAACAGTGATTTCATTTCAGCGCTGATAGTGATGCTCTTGTCTTGACGTGAGAACACCCCACCACCTTGACTGATCAATGATTTATCATAATCGTCCCAAGTCGAACGTGGTAGCTCAAACAAGCGTTTGCGCTCTGCATACGAATCAGCAGTGTCTGGATTGGGATCGATAAAGATATGCAGATGGTTAAAGGCTGCCACTAGCTTCGTATTGGTAGAGAGCAGCATACCGTTACCAAATACATCACCACTCATATCACCAATACCAACCACCGTGAACTCATCACTGCCTTGGATGTCCATGCCGCGCATACGGAAGTGACGCTTCACTGACTCCCAACCTCCTCGTGCGGTGATACCCATCGCTTTATGGTCATAACCTACCGAGCCGCCTGACGCAAAGGCATCATCGAGCCAAAAGTTATATTCAGTTGCCAAGGCATTGGCGATATCAGAGAAAGTCGCCGTCCCTTTGTCAGCAGCAACGACCAAGTACGGATCATCTTCATCATGACGCACGGTATTGGCTGGCGGGACTATCGCGCCATCGACGATATTGTCAGTCACATCGAGCATGCCGCGAAGGAAGGTCTGGTAACAAGCAACCCCTTCGGCTTGGAACGCTTCACGACCATCTGCCATGGTTTTGTTTTTGACGATGAAGCCGCCTTTAGAGCCCACTGGTACAATTACCGCGTTTTTGACCATTTGTGCTTTTACCAGTCCGAGCACTTCGGTACGGAAATCCTCCATACGATCCGACCAACGCAAACCACCACGAGCAACTTTACCGCCACGTAAATGTACTGCTTCTACGCGAGGAGAATAGACAAATATCTCAAACATCGGTTTTGGTTTGGGCAGATTAGGAATATCCGCTGCCAAGAACTTAAATGATAGACGGTCTTTACGGTCGCCATCAGCAGTGGTTTGATAGAAGTTGGTACGCACCATGGCATTGATTAAATCCAGATACCAGCGCAAAATACGATCTTCATCTAAGCTATCAACACCTGCGAGCGCCGTGATAATCTGTTGTCTAATCTGAGAAGTTGCACTTGCGCGCTCCTCATCACTATATTTAGGGTTCATACGAGCGTCGAATAGACTGCCCAGTGTCACACTGATGTCGCTGTTTTTGACCACTGTTTGCTGAATGTAAGCACTAGAGAATGGCGCGCGCGCTTGTATCATATATCGTGACAACGCTCGTAGTACAACCACGTCGTATGTGCCAAGTGTGGTCGTCAGCACCAACTCATTCAATGGGTCACTCTCAACCCGTCCAGCCCAAATCTGCTTGAGACTGTCTTCAAACTGACCACGCACTACCTGCATGTTGACGGTATCGACATGCTCCAAGATCAGCTCGTACTCTTGCATCCAGATTGGTTGCTCTGGCATGTCAAACTCATAGGTCTGCGCTGAGATTACCGATACACCAAAATCTTCTAAAATCGGTAAGACCTTGGACAAAATAACGGGCTGCTCGCGACCATATAACTTTAGATGTAGCTGATTTTTTGCATCTCCTGTCGATTGATATAAATGCCAAAGCATCGGTTGCTCATCTGTCAACCCAGCCAAACGTTTGATATCTTCGACAGCCGTACGCTCATCAAACTGCTCTTGATAAGCCGCAGGAATATGGCTCAAAAACTGGCGATTTAACGCATTGGCTTGCTGCTCACCAACATTATCAAGCAGCATTTTTTGATAGGTATCACTCCATGACTGCATCAGCGCCGACAGTTTGCTTTCAAGGGCCGCAGTATCAACATCCTTGACTTCACCCGGTACCGTACGGACATGGACGTGGACACGCGCGTGAGCAGATTCGTTGAACTCAGTAGTAAATCCTGATGATGTGCCACCAAAGGCATCTTTTAACGCATCTTGTACCTTGAGGCGCATTTCGGTATTGAACTTATCACGGGGAATATAAACCAAGCATGAGACAAAACGCTGATAATGGTCGATACGACTGAACAAGCGCAAACTCTTCTTGTCTTGTAGGTGACTAATGCCCGACACGATAGGATATAACTCTTCTACGCTGGCTTGAAACAAATCATCGCGTGGCAAGGTGTTAATCACATGCATCATTTTATGATACGCATGACCATCACGCGGCAAGTTTGCCATTTTCATAATCTTATTGGCTTTCTCACGCAATAATGGTATTTGCTGGACGGTCAGTTGGTATGCCTGAGAAGTCAGCAGACCAACAAATCTGTACTCACCGACCAACTCGCCATTGTCATCAAACTTATGAATGCCTAAAAAGTCCATGTAGACAGAGCGATGCACGGGCGATACGTGACTGGATTTTGACAACATCAAGACTCGAGGCTCAGTCAGTAGTTGTTTTAATATTTTTGGCAATTGACTAAAGCTTTTTGAAACCTTATCTTCCTCATCACCACGTAACAGTCCAAGACCACTATTGCCAATAGCAAATAAGTCTAAATCAGACGCTTCAGAATTGACCTCTACCGATTTATGTCCTTCTAGACGATACTCTCGATAACCAAGGAATATAAAATGGTCGTCCAATATCCACTCTAAAAACGCTTTTATCTCTTGTTTGGAATAAAAGACTTCAGGGAGTGGCTGTGTAGAAAGGTCATTTTTTATTTCTGTCAGCTGTGCACGCATTTGCTTCCAATCACCGACGACCGTGTCAAGCGTATCAATTTTGGATAATAACAACTGTCTTAGTGCATTTAGGCTATCGCTATCTTGATAAGCCACTTCACAGTGAATCAAAGACAAATGTGAGGTGGCACTTTCTTCAGCATTGCTGACTTGGATGGGGTTCCCATCGTCATCACGTTCGACATCAACGATGATATTGTACGTACGATGCACGTCGATTCCTTCTGCTTCTAGGCTCATCAAAATCGTATCTACTAGAAACGGTCTATCATAAGCCACAACTTGGATGACGGTATGCGAGCTGTGAAAGTGCTGTTCTTCTGCTTTGGGGTTCAAAACGCTTAACTGTGGATTGCCACTCACATAAGATTTGAGTAGCGTGAAATGATGCAGTGCCATACCAGCCAAGTCAGCGTTGCTGATCGCCTCGGCCATTTCTTGATGTAGCGACTGATAGTAGCTATGAATAAAATTATCAAATAGCGACTTGTCTTTTTGTACATAACTGATCGCAATATCACTTATCTGATTGATACGTTCTTTTGTAATGTTTAGAGAGTTTGGCATGTCCTTTATCCTTATCTTTTTTATAGATGTGGTTTCAGTATTATTAATCTTGTTTTACCGTTGTTTATCTGGTTTTGTGCCCATCGTTTTGCTCATATGCTCTGAGTCGCCATCCTTAAGGCCATAAATATCTTTTTAGTTATTTTTTGGCTGGTTCCTTTATCGCACTTGTATCGTATTTACATTAGACGAATACATAGCAAGATGGATTTACACCGCTTTCCTGCTTCAGTGTAACCCACCCAATACATTTGCTAAAGTGTCAAACATCATTTCATAGGTTGGTTATAATTCGATAACCTTTCCTCATGAACCTTGACCCTTTCTTATGAACCTTTACTAATGAAACAAAGCACCGCTAACAAGCTGCAAATGAATACTCGTAGTAATTTGTGCGGTTTTTTTGTTAGAATACCTCCGTACATTTACATGCTTATGCGTGTGAGTATCACTCATTATTAACTTCAATGCTAAGGGCAAAACATATGATGAATATTTTGGTAATTGGTTCAGGTGGTCGCGAACACGCGCTAGCATGGCAGTGTGCAAAAGACAGCAATGTGAAAACAGTTTACGTTGCACCTGGTAATGCAGGAACCGCTCTAGAACCTAAGTGCCAAAACGTTGTTTTAAAGCCTAGCAGTAGTGAGGTTGGCGAGCATAGTGCTGTCATAGATTTTTGCCAAAATAATGCCATTGATATGGTTATTGTAGGGCCTGAAGCGCCTTTAGTCACTGGTATTATTGATGCATGTCGTAACGCTGGTATCAAAGCATGGGGTCCGACGGCTTACTGCTCGCAGTTAGAAGGCTCAAAAACCTTTGCTAAAGAGTTTATGGCCCAGAACAACATCCCTACCGCCGCCTATCAGGGTTTTACCGATGCCCCAGCCGCCAAAGCTTATGTCGATGAGCAAGGTGCGCCGATTGTCATCAAAGCCGATGGACTCGCTGCTGGTAAAGGCGTCATCGTTGCAGAAAACATCGAACAAGCGCATGCAGCAATCGACGACATGCTGGCTGACAACAAGTTCGGCGACGCTGGTAGCCGCGTGGTGATAGAGCAATTTTTGAAAGGAGAAGAAGCCAGTTTCATCTGTATGATTGATGGTGAGAATATCTTACCGATGGCAACCAGCCAAGATCATAAACGTGCGTTTGAAGGCGACCTCGGCCCAAACACAGGTGGCATGGGCGCTTACTCTCCTGCACCAGTCGTCACTCAAGATGTCAATGACAAAGTAATAGAAAAAGTTATCCAACCTGTGGTTGATGCTATGAAAGAAGCGGGACATCCGTACACTGGATTTTTATACGCTGGCTTGATGATTGATGAAGCAGGCGATCCATACGTGATTGAATTCAACTGCCGATTTGGTGATCCAGAAACACAGCCTATTTTGATGCGTTTACAGTCTTCCATGGTTGATTTGGTCGAGCAAGGTCTAAAAGGTCAACTACCTACTGAGGCTAAATGGGACTCTCGCCCTGCCCTTGGTATTGTCGTTGCATCAAAAGGCTATCCAGAAACCTCTTCAAAAGGTGATGCCATCTCGGGTTTGCCAGAATTAGAAGCTGACACAGCAGTTAAAGTTTTTCATGCAGGGACAGCATTTGCCAACGACGATGCAGTAGACAGTGAAAAAGAAGTTGTCACCAACGGTGGCCGTGTCTTATGTATCACCGCACTAGCAGATAGTATTTCTGACGCTCAGCAAGCAGCACTTGCGGTGACTGGTGCTATTAGCTTTGATGGTGCACAGTATCGCCGCGATATTGGACATCATGCCATTGCTCGTGAAAACGGTTAATCTTTAAGTTATTAACCAAGTAGACAGCTACCGTCGCTTGTTCTAAATAATGAAAACCACTTATTTTCTTCGAATTCGATCTAACTGCGTGCTAGGTCGAATTTTTTTGTGCCATTTTTTCGATAGATATGGGCGTGTTGAACACTCACAAAAATCCCAGACAACCGCATAACATATATCACCATAGCAAAACCATACCGAGGCTTTGGTAGTATTTGATCTCATTCGTCTCAGCCTCAACAACCAAACCTAGTTTAATATGGTACAATTTTACCCGTACATCGTATCTCCCTTGTATTGTAGGTGTTGAGCCCACAAATAGATAGCAACTGGATGAATGATTATATTTATGGCAAATGATACCTCTAGACCTACTGACCACAAACAATCAATCGATAACCTCAAAACCTCAGGGTTTGAGCGTCGCATGTCGATTGCAAAAACCTCCCTAAACATTGGGCGTCGTTGGGCAGGAAATAGCGTTTCTGGTATGTTTTTAAATAAAGAAGCTCGCACCGCACGCAACCAAGTATTTATGGAAACACAGGCAAATTATCTTGCGTCCGAACTGGGTAAGCTAAAGGGCTCAGTCGTAAAAATCGGGCAAATGCTAGCGATATATGGCGAACATATTTTGCCTCCTGAAGTCACGCGCGCTTTGCAAATGTTAAATGATGATACAGCTACCTTATCGTGGCCAACCATCGAAAAAACTCTGCGTGATTTACTGGGCAATGATTTAAATAAGTTAGATGTCAATCCAGTACCTATTGGTACAGCATCACTTGCTCAAGTGCATCGTGCTACTGTGATTGAAACGGGAGAGGAGGTTGTACTAAAGGTTCAATATCCAGGCGTGGCAGAGGCTATTAATTCGGATTTGGGTCTATTTAAGCAGCTGTTGAAAGTCAGCAATATCGTACCGCAAACCCGAGCACTTGACGCCTGGTTTGAAGAGATACGTGACCTACTCCACCATGAAGTCGATTATGAAGCAGAGGCAGCAACGACTGAACGTTTTTATGAACGGTTAAAAGATGATCCGCGTTATATAGTGCCTAAGATTAACCGTACTTACTCAAGAAAGCGTTTGCTCTGTATGTCTTATGAGCCAGGAGCACCAGTGACTTCTGAAGCGCTGCAAGCACTGCCCCATGAACGCCGCAATGCCATTGGTCTTGCTGCCATCGAGATCATGATGAAAGAAATATTCGTTTGGGGCGAGATGCAAACTGACCCAAACTTTGGCAACTATCTGATCCGAGAAGCCAGTGACGAAAACGAAATCGATAAGTTGATTTTATTAGATTTTGGTGCTATCCGAGAGTTTGATAACCACCTATTGAACATTGCTCACGGCCTATTGAAGGCAGGCTATCATCACGATCATCAATCGATGATGGCGGCTATGGTTGGCTATGACTTCTTTGATACTATGAGCGAAAAAGTACGCTCGGATATTGCTTCGTTGTTTTTATTAGCAACCGAGCCGTTTAGTGACCCGACTGTCAATCCTGATATTCCAGCTGACTGCCTAGATCAAGATAATCGTTATATCTGGGCTAACAGTAAGCTACACTCTCGCCTCTCTTCGGAGGCATCACAGGCTATGCAATCTTTTGAGTTCAATTTACCACCAAAAGAATTTATGTTCATCAGTCGTAAGTTTATTGGTGCTTACACGTTTTTGACGGTTTTAGATGTTCATACTGACTCTGATTATTTGGTTA
>NZ_JAKDUI010000231.1 GCF_030457785.1 Psychrobacter sp.
CTCCTCGGTTAAAGCCACTACGTCTAGATGCATAGCCTCGCTCCTCGAAACCTCCTGCAGTAGGCGGTTTACCACCACGCTCAAAACCACCACCTTGATAACCGGCTGGTACGGCACCTTGTGACTGCCCACCACCCGATGCAGTAGTACTGCTACGTGGGTTACGTGCTGGCACTACAGTAGAGATTGCATGCTTGTACACCATTTGACTCACTGTATTTTTCAGCAACACTACGTATTGATCGAAGGACTCAATTTGCCCTTGTAGTTTAATACCATTGACCAGAAAAATAGAAACAGGAATGCGATCTTTGCGCAGCGAGTTCAAAAACGGATCTTGTAAAGTTTGTCCTTTTGACATGAAATCTCTCCTAAATATTATATAATTTTGTTCTGGTTGCCAATTGTTGTAAATGTTGGTGCAATTATAATGGCTGAGGATAGATACAGTAGTAAGTTTTCTTTATAGAACGTATCTAGATAAACACTGAACCTTTTCGCTGTATTCACTTTATCGCGAATAAATGATTATTGTAAGTGATAAAGTAACTACTTGTTTCGTCGGTTCTTTTTACACACAAAACCTATCAAGAAAATAACCATGCAAATACAATTGCATTGTTTTCATGGTGTCGGAGAGAGTATAGCAGCTATCTATATTGCACTTTGAAACTAATTGTCATTATTCTTTACGTATTCAAAATCGAGTTTTCAATATAAATAACCTCTTACCTGCGTCATATCATCAAATGCTTGGACCCTCATACCATTATTGTCGGCGTTATTGGACAACTGAGTGAGTTTTCGCAACCACGTATACTGGCGCTTTGCCAACTGTCTTGTCGCATATAATGCCTTATTTTGCATTTGCTGACAAGCAAGCGACTCAGCACTCTTCATAGCTTCATCTACTGTCTCAGGCTTTGGTTTTCTACCCCTCGACAAGTCTGCTTCACCGAAGGCAGAGTAAAACTGTGCTTTATCTAAATGCGCTTTGTCAAATATTGCATGCTCAATATGCACTAGATATTCAAGTACTTGACGGTAACCAACACAACGCATGGATGGCAAGTTAGGTGTCAATGAATACCGCCCAAGCAATCCAATCACCTCATCCACCAACCCTTCATTCCACATGATATCAAGACGCTGCTCGATGCGTTGATGCAACCACGTGCGGTCTGGCATGACGGCTAATGCATGCCATTGCTGCTTAGGATTGTGAGCCAATGCCTGCTTAGGTTTTTTTTGCCATTCACTGATGGGAATATCCGTTTGTAAGTAGACCTCAACTGCGCGTGTGATACGCTGGGTATCTGTTGCATTAAGACGTTCGTGGCTAACGGGATCTATCTGACCCAAATACTTGTATAACGCCGCAATGCCTTTTTCTTGCCGCCATTGCTCCACACGACTGCGAACGCTGTCATCGCTGTCAGGAACTGGAGATAAGCCATCAAGCAATGCCATGTAATACATCATGGTACCGCCTACTAACAAAGGTATTTTACCTTTGTTATGACACTGATCAATCAAGCATTCAACATCACTGACAAACTCAGCGACACTATAGCTCTCTGTGGGATCCACAATGTCGACTAAATGATGTGGGTAGCGTGCCAGCTCACTGACGGTTGGCTTGGCAGTGCCAATAGTCATATCACGATATATCAGTGCTGAGTCGACTGATATCAGCTCATAACGCCCTGTATCGTATAGCTCGTAAGCCAAGGCAGTCTTACCACTTGCGGTGGGTGCCATCAGACACACCACACTATTATCCGCGAGATTATAAGACAAGCCTTCAGACGAATCTCTCATAGAGTTGCCTTTATTTTATTCATTATTTATATGTAAGTGGCTAGCATTCAATATAACGGCTAGTTCGACAGGTTTTCTGATTCTGGCAAGAGCATTAACGCAATCAATTGCTTACGATCGATCTTGTGAATGGCATAGCTGTTAAGTAATAACTCAATATCTGTTATAAATATCATCAAATCTTGTGCTGACATTTGCATGCTTAACATCTTGAGTTGTTGATTGATATCAGCAGCCGCGATCGGCGTTTTGTTTTTGTCAAAAACTTGACTGCCCAATACATTTGACTCAAATAGCAGATTGGTCTTTGAATACCAATCCTCTGCACTTACCAGTAAACAATGGCCTTGGTTATAAAACAAAAGCCAAGGAAGTACGTTTTCACCTTTACTATCAATACTTGCAGCTTCTAGTTTCTTGATATCCGCCCTAGTGATGACATCCAAGCAATAAGGTAACTGCCCATCTGATGTTAACCTACCCTGTGACTCATAAACTGTATTTATCGACGCTGCGGCCTTATAAGGTTTCTCGACCTCACTTACCTGCCCAGCCTGATGCGTATTTTGCTGCTGCAATAACGGGCTGTGATAAGATTTTTTAACAGATTGGTTATGGTTAATCCAATTCTGTCGTTCTGCACTTTGTTCTTTACCTTGTTCTCGATCGTACCCGAGATCCTTATTTACTGCGCGTGCGTCTTCTTCATACTGAATCGTTGTTTCATCGATGGCGATCGCTTTCAATTTGGATTGAATCGCATGGCTTAAATGCGCCATGATATTGTTTAGCGGGCTAATTTTGATACGCTGCTTAGACGGATGAACATTGACGTTTAGCCACTGAATTGGCACTTCAAAATACAAAGCATAACCGAGAGTTTGCAATTGAGCGTTATGCGCAAGTTGACGAAGCTGATTACTGATTATCGGCTCTTTGACCAGACGACCATTAACGTACAATAACTTCGGAAAATTATCCTGCTGTTGCGACTGTTTCGAAACAGGCCATAACCACCCTCTAATACCTAGACCATTATTCCTTATGTAACTACCTGATCGCGACCTATCAGCACCTTCTACAGCACTTTCTATAGATGGCTGCATCAGGCTAGACAAATCAATCGCTACATCAAGTGCATTATCTGTTAGAGCGATACCAGTGGCTTGCTCTAGCCGCGACAACGACAAAGGGTTGCTAAGTAAGCCTGAACGGACTGCGCTGTCGTTGATACCTGCATCATCTGGTGACCTATCGTTCTCAGAGATCAGGCTTTCAGCTGTTGTACTGATAGATGTTGTACCTACAGACAGAGACAAGCGTTTTTTATTATCATGAAAGAGAGTTAGCGCCACATCAGCACGTGCTAAAGCGACTTCACGAACGCTGGTTTCGATATGACTAAATTCCGTCGCAATAGATTTTAGATTGCCACGGCGGGCAGGCACGTTAAAATATAAGTCTTTAACCGTAATCGTCGTACCGCGCTGATGCACTACAGGTATTAGCTTGGGTACATCATCCAATACGCCCGCGACTTGTAACTGACGTCCAATACCACTGTCATCATGACTACTAGACAACGTCAGGCGCGATACCGCCGCTGTCGCTGCCAATGCCTCGCCGCGAAACCCCAAAGTAGTGATGCCATGCAAGTTCGCAACGTCAGCGACCTTACTAGTGGCGTGGCGGGTAATCGCCATAATCATATCGTCAGGGTGAATCCCCGTGCCATTATCTATCACTTCGATCATACCCATGCCACCTTGGGTAATGCGCACTTCGATACTGCTAGCACCAGCGTCAATCGCATTTTCGAGTAGCTCTTTGACCACTGATGCAGGACGCGTCACAACCTCCCCGGCTGCCAGCTGATTAATCAGTAGCGGCGAAAGTTTTTTAATGCGTGTTTTCTGTTGGTTATCTGGCATTAAGGCGTATCGTTGTGTGTCATGTCAATGATTTATGTCATTGACACTTATGAGTATAAGGATAATTAATGATTCTAAATAAGTGCTGCTGAAGACAGACTGTGAGCCATGTCGAATTAATCGAAGAGTGCCTGCAAGCTAGACATTGAGAACTGACAAATCTACCCCTTGCGCCTGCCCAGCTTTTGATAGTTGCAGCGCAACCTTTCGACACTCTTTATTGTTTTCTTTA